>DASSXC010000279.1:0-8744 GCA_035704205.1 Solirubrobacterales bacterium
GGCGCGCGTGTGACAACCACAACAAACGGCGCCAACGATCTCGACATCATCGGTGCGTTCGAAAACATCCACGTTGAAAAACACGGCATGTGCGGTGCGGGCACAACCAATCTCGGCAAATGGGACATCGACCTAACAGTCAAGGGCACAGGTCCTGGTGGTCTGGAAACAGGCGTCACAGTCACCGACGTCGCCTAGTCGCGGCATAAGCGACTGAGCCGCCCGGAAGCGGGCCGGGAGCAATCCCGGCCCGCCCCGACGCTGGCTGCCACCAAGAACCGACCGCTCTTACACCCGGGTACTTCAACTTAACTCAAATTTCCTTGATCATATATGCGCAATGCGGTATCGATTGGAGAGCATGGGAGGCAACCAGTCGGAGGGAAGAGAAGATGAGCCGCAACGTCAAGGTCCTGAGCTTCGCCGTCTTCGCTGTGCTTGTAATTACCGGAGTGCCTGCCACTGGAGCCTCGGCTCAAGAAATCGGCATCCGCTCAGACGGCCCGGTCACACTGACCGCCACCGAGACGGGCGAAGCCAGCGCCAACGGCTTCACAATCCTCGGTGAAAGCTACAGGTGCCCCGGCAGCACCTACACCGGCCACCTCTACGACGCCACACCGCACGAACCGATCCCCAGCGGTGAACCCACAGCGACAATCACCCCGACCTACAAACAGAGCGGTTCGAATTGCAAAGCCAGCGGTGGCCTCTCGGTGACAATCGACATGAACGGCTGCGACTACGTCCTCAACGTCGGCGGCGAAGTCTCCGAAGACAAATTCGCCACCACGACAGACATCGTCTGCCCGGAAGAAAAAAGCATCCAGTTGACAGTCTTCTCCAGCGGCACCCATGCACTCAGGCTTTGCACCCTCACGATCAAAGCGCAGGTCGCCCTGGCTGGCATCTACGCCAAGACGACAACAGCGCCGCCCGAAGACTTCGACCTCGAAGGGACGCTGAGCGGCATCCACGTTGCTCGATCTGGTCTTTGCGGATCGGTCACAACGACCGAAGGCGAACTCGATCTCGATCTGACAGTCAAAGGGCTGAGCGGCAAAGGCCTGGCCACAGCGGTGGCGATCGGCGAGGTAGACCTGCCCGAAATCGGCATCCGCTCAGACGGCCCGGTCACACTGACCGCCACCGAGACAGGCGAAGCCAGCGCCAACGGCTTCACGATGTTCGGCGAAAGCATCCGCTGCCCCGGCAGCACCTACACCGGTCACAAATACAACGTCACACCGCACGAACTGATCCCCAGCGGAGAACCGACAGCGACAATCACCCCGACCTACAAAAACTGCAGTAGTGGCAGTGGGCTTTCGGTGACAATCGACATGAACGGCTGCGACTACGTCCTCAACGTCGACGGGACACTCTCCGAACATACATACGCAGTCTCGACAGACATCGTCTGCCCGGAAGAAAAAAGCATCCAGCTGACAATCTTTAGCTCCGGCACCCACGCACTCAAAGTCTGCACCAATACGATCAAAGCGCAGACCGGCCTGACCGGCATCTACGCCAAGACGACAACAACGCCGCCCGAAGACTTCGACCTCGAAGGGACGCTGAGCGGCATCCACGTCGCACGATCCGGCCTTTGCGGAGCAGCCACAACCACTGAAGGCAAACTCGATCTCGATCTGACATTCAAAGGGCTGAGCGGCAAAGGCCTGGCCACAGCGGTGGCGATCGGCGAGGTAGACCTGCCCGAAATCGGCATCCGCTCAGACGGCCCGGTCACACTGACCGCCACCGAGACAGGCGAAGCCAGCGCCAACGGCTTCACAATCCTCGGCGAACCGATTCGCTGCCCCGGCAGCACCTACACCGGCCACCTCTACGACGCCACACCGCACGAACCGATCCCCAGCGGAGAACCGACAGCGACAATCACCCCGACCTACAAAAACTGCAGCAGCGGCAGCCTCTCGGTGACAATCGACATGAACGGCTGCGACTACGTCCTCAACGTCGGCGGCAAAGTCTCCGAAGACACATACGCCGCCACCACAGACATCGCCTGCCCAGCTGAAAAAAGCATCCAGCTGACAATCTTCAGCTCCGGCACCCACGCACTCAAAGTCTGCACCCTCGCGATCAAAGCGCAGACCGGCCTGACCGGCATCTACGCCAAGACGACAACAACGCCGCCCGAAGACTTCGACCTCGAAGGGACGCTGACCGGCATCCACGCTGCCAAGTCCGGTGTCTGTGGAGCGACCACAACGACCGAAGGCGAACTCGATCTCGATCTGACAGTCAATGGCCTCGATGGCGAAGGCGAAGCCACAGCGGTGGCGATTGGGACCTAGTATCGGACGGACGAGAAAGACGAGGATGAAGGGCGTGCCCTCGCCCCAGCCCCCTCGCTACCCTTGAGCGATGGCTAACGCCAGAGATATGGTCACCCGCGCGCTGCGCGTGGGCGAGGGGCGCAAGTTCAAGGCTTATGAGAAGCGCGCCGCGAAGATCAACGCGATCGAGCCGGAGATGGAGCTGCTCACCGACGAGGAGCTGCGCGCTGAGGCGGATTCGCTGCGCGAGCGCGGGGGGAACGGCGAGTCGCTCGACGATCTGCTGTCCGAGGCCTTTGCCCTGACGCGCGAGGCCGCCCGGCGCAGCATCGGCCAGCGCCATTTCGACGTCCAGCTGATCGGCGGCATGGCCCTGCACGACGGGGCGATCGCCGAGATGAAGACGGGGGAGGGGAAGACGCTGACGGCGACCCTGGCCGTCTTCCTCAACACGCTCGCCGGCAACAGCGTCCACGTCGTCACCGTCAACGACTACCTCGCCCGCCGCGATGCCGAATGGATGAAGCCGGTCTACGACAAGCTGGGGATGAGCGTTGCGGCGATCCAGGACGCAGACGATCACGCTGCGCGGCAGGTCAAATACGCCTGCGACGCCGTCTACGGCACCAACTCAGAGTTCGGCTTCGACTACCTGCGCGACAACATGGCGGATGCGCTGGAACACTGCGTGCAGCCGGGCCATCACTTCGCGATCGTCGACGAGGTGGACAACATCCTGATCGACGAGGCGCGCACGCCGCTGATCATCTCTGGGGCGCCCGAACAGGCGGCGCAGATCTACTACCAGTTCGCCCGCCTGGCGCGGCAGATGGATGGTGTCCCGGCCAAAGACCGGCTGAAATCCCTGGGCGAATCGAAAGACACCTCCGATGCGGACTACGACTACGAATACGACGAAAAGCACAAGACCGTCTCGCCGACCGAGAAGGGGGTCAAACGGGCCGAGGAATTCCTCGACGTCGACAACCTCTACCTGAGCGAGCACGGCTCCCTCGTCAATCACCTCAGCCAGGCGCTCAAGGCCGAGTCGCTCTACAAGAAGGACAAGGATTACGCGGTCGTGGATGGCCAGGTGATGATCATCGACGAGTTCACCGGTCGCATCCTCGAGGGGCGTCGCTGGTCCGAGGGCCTGCACCAGGCGGTCGAGGCGAAGGAGGGCGTGGCGATCGGCGAGGAGAACCAGACCCTGGCGACGATCACCCTGCAGAACTACTTCCGGCTCTACGACAAGCTCGGCGGGATGACCGGCACGGCGCTGACCGAGGCAACCGAGTTCATGAAAATCTACAAAGTGCCGGTGGTCGAGATCCCGACCAACCGGCCGATGGTCCGCGCCGACCACAACGACCAGATCTTCAAAACCAAGGACGGCAAGTGGAAGGCGGTGCTCGAGGAGATCATGGCCCGCCACGAGAAGGGCCAGCCGATCCTCGTCGGCACCGTCTCGGTCGAGGTCTCGGAGATGATCTCCGGTGAGCTGAAACGGCACGGTGTCGAGCACGCCGTGCTGAACGCCAAGCCCGAGCACGCTCAGAAAGAGGGTGAGCGGATCGCCGAAGCCGGCCGCAAGGGCGCGGTGATGATCGCCACCAACATGGCCGGCCGCGGGGTGGACATAAAGCTCGGTGGCGACCCGGAGCACATGGCCCACAAAGAGCTGAAGAAGCAGGACCTCAGTCCCGGCGAGGAGGGATACGAGGAGGCGCTGGAGGCGAAGATCGCCGAGTTGGAGCCGCAGTGTCAGGTCGAGGCGGACGAGGTGCGCGAGCTCGGCGGCCTCTACATCTGCGGCACCGAGCGCCACGAATCGCGCCGCATCGACAACCAGCTGCGAGGCCGCTCGGGCCGTCAGGGCGATCCCGGCGAGACGCGCTTCTTCCTCTCTGCGGAAGACGACGTGATCCGCCTCTTCGCCGGCGACCGCATCTACAAAATCCTCGACCGCCTCGGGCCGGTGGACGAGGAGGGCGAGGAGATGCCGCTCGAAGCCGGCATGTTGACCAAGACGGTCGAGGGCGCGCAGAAGAAGGTCGAGGAACAGAATTTCCTGATCCGCAAACGCGTGCTCGAGTACGACGACGTGATGAACGAGCAGCGCCGCGTGGTCTACAGATACCGCCGCGAGATCCTCGAAGGCCGTGACATGTCCGACATCGCCCGCGACGAGCTGGAGGGCGTGATCGAGCGCCTCGTCGACGAGTACACCCCTGGAGACGAACTCGAGGAATGGGACATGCCGGGGCTCGAGCAGCAGCTGCGGCAGATCTGGCCGGTGGGCACCGAAGTGGCCGCGCTGTCACCGGAGAGGGTCGACCGCGAAAAGCTCAAAGACGCCCTCGACGACGACGCGATGAGCGCCTACGACGACCGCGAGCAGCAGCTCGGCGAGGAGCTGATGCGGCATTTGGAGCGGTCGATCCTGCTCCAGGTCATCGACAACCGCTGGCGCGAGCACCTCTACGACATGGACTACCTGCGGGAGGGGATCCACCTGCGTGGCTTCGCCCAGATCGACCCCCTCGTCGCCTACAAAAACGAAGGCTTCGCGATGTTCGAGGAGCTGATGCACTCGATCTGGGAGGAATTCAGCAAGCTCGTCTTCAACGCCCAGATCGAAGTCGACCCGTCGCAGATCGACAGCGCTTTCGGCGGCAACGGCGGCGCGCCGACCGCACTCGACTATTCCGGCGGCACGCCCGACGCGCAGCCGTCGGCGCTGCAGCAGGTCGCGGCCGGCGCCGGTGGGGTGAGCGTGACCGAAGGTACGGCGGCACCGAACGTCGGCAACGGCGCCCCCGCGCAGGAGGTCATCGAGACGGTCGTCAAAGACGAGCGCGAGAACATCGGCAGGAACGATCCCTGTTGGTGTGGGTCGGGGAAAAAGTACAAGAAGTGCCATGGTGCCTAGCGCGCCTTGATCCACGACCCGGTCCGAGAGTTCATTCGCGCCTTCAACGAGCGCGACCTCGACGCCTTTGCCGCAGTGCTCGACCCGGAGGTCGAGCTGCATTCGATGCGGGGGTTGCGCAAGGGGAGGGAGGCCGCTCGACTGTGGGCGACTCGGGCTCCCGGCGGCGTGCAGCAGAGGATCGAGCTGGAGCAGCTCTATGAGGACAGGACCGAGTCTGGCGGTGGCTCCGCCGTGGCGCTGATCAAGCGTGTGTGGCACTGGGACGAAGACGGCTTGCCGGCCGGCGAGGACGAGATGGCCTGGCTCTTCGAGCTGCACGATCACCGCATCCGCAGCTGGCGCCCCTTCGAGGATCGCGCCACCGCGCTCCATGTCGGCGGATTCGATCACGGCGTCGGCTAGGGGCTAGTCGGCTAACGCCCTGAAAATCGAGCTTCAAACCCTTGCAAGAAGCCAATTTACGCACGTGCAATTTGGCGCGCGCGGGAGCCCTTCACACGTTTTTTGCAGGGGAAAAACAAGCGCTTGGGAAACTGCTCTCGATAATGCACCAGTTTTCTTGACTCGACGTGGTTCAGCCGCTATTGAACTTTTCGTCCCTTAAGAGGGGATGGCGCGGGCCGGAGCCAGGCTAGCGCGGGAAACCAAACCGAAGGGAAGAAATAATGATTCGCAATCTCAAGGTCCTCGGCCTAGCTCTGGTCGCGGTCTTCGCGATGAGCTCCTTGGTCGCTTCGGCGGCGTCAGCGGGGCAACTCGGCGCGGGTTCTGGGCTGGGGGAAGAAGACGTGACACTGACCGGGGTAGAGACAAAAGGTGGTCCCGATCCAAATGCATTCACAGCGTTTGGTGGCAAAACCGAATGTCCCGAAACCATCTACACAGGACATGAGCCTGAAATAACACCCCATCAGTTCCTTGTACTTCCGGCTCCAGAAGTAACAGTAACGCCTCACTACAAAGGATGTGTCACCACGGATGCCGGCGGCAACAAATTCTCAACGACAGTCGACATGAACGGCTGTGACTATCTGTTGACAGTTGGCGAAACAACAGAAAAAGTAGGAACATATGGCGCCGACGTACACGTCATTTGTCCGGCAGGGAAAAGCATCCAGGTAACATTGTTTAGCGGTGGCGCTCATTCCCTCAAACTGTGCACCTTGACGATAAACACGACCACACCAGTTTCCGACGCCCACCTCACGAACACAGCTGGAATCCCAGAGGACGTTGATCTGGTTGGAACATTTACAAAAATTAAATCAACTAAATCTGGCCTCTGCGGTTCGACCAGTGAAGAAAATGGCGTACTCGATATCGACGTAACATTGACTGCGGTTAATACAGAAGGAACGCCGGTCGATATTACAGTCGAAGACTGATTTAGAAGCCAGTTTTCTAGCAAGAGCGCGAGACCGAGTTGTTGGTCTCGCGCTCAGTTGTTCTGGGGGGCAGCCACTCGCGGGTTGCTGCTAAGTTCCTTGACAAGTATGCATGCTTACCTTTATAGTACTCAGCCACGGGGATGCACGTTTGCAGCAAAGGGAGACAGCTTTGGGGATTTTGGGGATCGTAATGCGGCGACCGAGCCGGATGCGTCGTTGGGCGTTTAAAAGCTATTTCCGGGTGGTGCTTAGCGCTGGATTATTGCTATGCACGATGTCGGCCAGTGCTGATTTAGCCGTTGCCGCTCCAGACGAACTATGGACTGTGTGCGATTCCGGGTCGGTCAAATGCAATGTCCCTCGAGGCCTTGATGGCGATCCCACTAGTGGTCACATTGTTGTTGCCGACCAAAACAATTTCCGTATCGTCGAGTTCACTGCATCCGGGCAATTCGTCAAGGCCTGGGGCTGGGATGTGATCGAAGCTGGTCCCGGCAACACCGGTGCCGGGTTTGAGATTTGCATTCCGAGCGAGGGTGATATATGCAAAGCCGGGATCAGCGGTGACGGGGCGGGGCAGATCAACGGCGCTCAGGGTATTGCCGTGGATAGCTCGAGCAACATCTACTTAGTCGACCGTAACAACCGCAGGGTGCAGAAGTTCGACCCCGACGGAAACTTCCTGCTCACCTGGGGAGGTGGGGTTGTCACGGGGGGGGCAACGGGAACCGGTGACGTTGCCTTGGGTTCGACCCAGGTGACGAATGTGCAGACGACCAGCAAGGCCTTCATGGTCGGCCAAAGGATCGAAGGGGCCGGGATTCCGGCGGAAACGACCATTGTTGCTGTAGGGGAAGGGACGATGATCCTTTCCCAGCCCTCTAGCGCGACTAATATGGGGATAGCGTTAAGTGCACCCGAAGGAACGGGCAATACGCCGCGCAATGAGGTGCAGACGTTCACTCTTAACCCGGGCGTCAGCAGCGGCAACTTCAAACTGCGCTTCTCGGTTCCGAATCCGTCCGCCAGCAATCTCACCACCGAAAACATTCCCTTCAACGCGAGTGCAGGCGAAGTCGAAGCGGCGCTTGCCGCTTTGACCAACATCGGCTCGGGTAATGTTTCGGTCAGCTCGCCCAGCGCCGGTGGCGGTGTCGAACCCGGTGGGCCCTACACGATTGAATTCAAAGGCGCACGCTTTGCCGATACCAACGTTAGCCAGTTGGTGCGCCAGAACGGCTCCCCCAACATCAACGCCGGTGCAACGATAGCCACGGGCCAGAATGGAGCCTCCTCGCCTGAGATCTGCCAGATAGCTGCACAGTGTCAAACTGCCTATGAAGGAACCACCAACGGTCAGTTCGGAAGCTGGGCGGTCGGCAGCTTTATCGCAATCGACCCCGCTGACAAAATCTACGTAGGCGACCAAAACCGTATTCAGCGCTTCACCACTTCTGGTGTTTACCAGAGCGAGATCAGCGTCCCAGGGGAGAATGTGCAGGGTCTGGCCGCGGATTCCTCAGGAAACATATATGCGATCTTCAACGGTAAACCCGTGGTTCAAAAATATAGCCCCAGCGGGGAACCGATACCTCCAACGTTCGAATTTTCCCCGCCGGGAGGCATACCGACCGCAGTCACCGTAGATCCGACGGGGGACGTCTACCTCTTCGGACCTACGTTCTTCGAAGGAGAACAGCAAGACCCAATATGCAAACTTAGCTCTGCTGGGACCTTGATCGAATGCTTCGGGAAAGAAGAATTCACTGCCTCTACGGGTCTCGCAACCAATCTCTGCCCCGGCAACGAAGTGCCGGGCAACCTGTACGTCAGCAACGCTGACGTCGCCTTCCCTTTCGACGATAATTTCGTTCGTGCCTACGGGACGCCGCCAACCAAATGCGGGAAGGCGATCACCGGTGAGGCGATCAACATCGCGAAAACCGGCGCAACTCTGAGCGGCGAAGCCAATCCCAAGGGAGACCCGGTGAGCAAATGTTCGTTCGAATACGGAACGACGCTGACTTACGGATCAAGTGCCCCGTGTGAGGAGAGCTCGGGTGAAATCGGTACTGGCGAAGAGCCGGTACCCGTCCATGCCGACATCGCGGGTCT
>DASSXC010000280.1:0-4787 GCA_035704205.1 Solirubrobacterales bacterium
TCCACCCCTACCGGGACCGGTCCCTACACTCGGTTGCATGAGCTCGGATGACCCAGATTCGACCTTTACGCTGTACAGGCGGGGGTTGGAGCTGTTGGCCGAGGCTGACTTCGAGCAGGCCACGGGGCCGTTGGAGGCGGCGGCTCGGCGGGCTCCTGAGAAGTCCTCGGTTCGTGAGGCGCTTGGGCGAGCCTACTTCCGCTGTGGGCGCTTCTCCGCTGCGGTGGCCGAGTTCGAGGCGGTCGTCGACACCCACCAGGTCAACGACTTCGCCCATTTTTGCCTCGGCCGGGCGCTGGCAAAGACCGGTGAGACCGAACGGGCTCGCCACCACCTCGCCCTGGCGGCGAACCTGCGCCCCGACCGGCGCGATTACCGCTTCTACCGCGAGCTGCTGGGAACGTAGCGCCGCCTCCTCTGCTCCCGGGCACGGCCAAGGAATCAGATACGGATGGCCGTGTCCCCCCCGCGTCCGGGGGCGGCTTGGCCCAGTGGTGTGACCGACAACGTCTTTCACCGGTTTCTGGCGGCCTCGAATGATTGCCGTGCGGCGTCCTCGGTCGGCAACCATCGAGTCTCGCCAGACTCTCGGCAACGTCGCCGGTCACACCACTAGAGCCCGGCGACGAGGCGGCCGACGTTGCGGCTGCTGAAGTAGGGGCCGAAGGTGTGGGTGTGATCGGTTTCTTTGCCGTAGCTGGTCAGCCCGTTGATCATCGTCCCTTCGTTGATCAGCCAGCCCCCGCCGCTGGCGCCGGGCGCCCAGTGGCAGCGGATCGCCAGCGTCGGCGGTCCGGGTATCCGGTAGGTGAGGGCGTCGTCGCCGACGTAGGGCGACTGGCAGCCCTGCATCACCCGCGATTCGCCCGGGTAGCCGAAGGTCTGGAAAACCTGGCGGCGGCTGAGGTCGGTGCCGATTTCGACGCCGCCGCCGACCGCGTCGGCGACGCTGACCCCTTCGGCGTTGGGCGTGACGACGACCGCGCCGATATCGAAGTTGGGGTTGCCGAACTTGACCCACTGCCTGAGCGCGAAGACCGACCTGCGGTGGGCGACGAAGGCGCCGAACGGTGCGGTGCCGTTGGTGTAGGCGGGGACGAACTCGAGGTAGTGCGACCAGATGCTGCCGCCGAACCGACCGACGGGTCCGGAGTTGACGCAGTGCGCGGCGGTCAAGATCAACCGCCTGCTCGGCGTGTTGATTGCCGTCGCCGAGCAGAAGCCGCGCTGGTTGCCCTGGCGGACGAAGAGCCGGCCGTTGACCGTGTGGGGGGCGACGGTGGGTTCGGCGATCGGCGCGAAGCTGGCGAGCGCCTCGAGGCCGCCGCCGCGGCGGCGGCCATCGAGCGGGGGAGTGGAGCGCATCCGCGCGGCGGTCCAGTAGTCGTCCGTGCGGGCAATCTCACCCTTGCTCGCCGCGGCGGGGTGCAGGCGTGGCGAAGCGGTGGCGCTGGCGGCGGCGACCGGAAACCCCGCCAGCAGAGCAAGCGAGACGAGTGCGCCCGCAGCACGAGGCCGAGCGCTGTGCGGGCCCATTCGCATCTGCTGAGGATAGAGGCTGGCTGTGGTGCGGTTAATTGACGAGTGGGATTACGCAGCGGTAGTGGTGAGTGTTAGAGGCGATGTCCATATCAATCGCGCTGTCGGCGGCAACAATCACGCTCGCATACACATTCGAACCCGAGACCACCGGGACGTCACTCGACCACTCATCCCCCGGATCGAGTTTTACCCCCGGCTCTTCCGCAAAGGCGGCCAGTTCCAGCGCCCCCGGCAGCGTCCCGCCTTTGGCGGCGCATTTGCGCGCCGCCGTCGGGGCGTCGACCGCGGATTCGCTCGCCGATTTCTCCCAGCAGCCGCCGGCGAACTCCTCGGTCCCCGGCAGGCAGCCGACGCCGTGGCCGTTGACGGTTTGGGCGTCGACGGCGTTGACGGCGTCGAGAGCGGTCTGCGCGTCGACCGCGCTCTGCGCGGTGTCGGCTGTGTCGGCGTGGGCGGCATCGGGCACCTGGCCGAGGGTCAGCTCGTTGATGTCCGTGCCGGTGAGTGGGGTGGGGATGGCGGCGGCGCGCAGCACGCCGCGCTTCAAACGGTTGGCCGCGATCGAGCGCGGCTTCAGCCGGTTGCCCGGAATCGACTTCGCCCTGATCGCCCCGCCGTCGATCCTCGCCTTCTTCGCCGCGTAGACGCTGCCGCCAAGGGCGACGAAGAGCGCGATCGCGGAAACAACCAGAGCCGGCGAGCTCCGCCAAATCCCCTGCCTCATGTTCTCCCCCGTAAACGTTCGAGTTCCCAGATGCGGAGCGAGCCTACGGCGGGGCCGCTCCACGGCCCAAGGAAGTTGGACGAACGTTCAGAAGCGCTCGACTATGTGTCTTTCTCGACCTCGGTGCCGCCGCCGTCCGCCTCGCGTGTTTCCTCGAGCAGCCCTTCGATCGGGGGGTCGTTCTCGATCGTCGCTTCGTACAGGTGCTCGGCCGCGCCGCGCCGCCTCCACTCGCCGGTCGGCTCCACCACTTCGAAGCGGTGGAGAACCCTTGCGTGGTAGGTGATTGTGCCCACCGGAAGCCCCAGCTCCCCGGCCATCTGGGCTGGGCTGAGCGGTTCCCCACGCTCGACGATCATCCGCAGCATGCGCCTCCGCAGCGGGTGGCCAACGGCAAGGATCATGTGGACGCGACGTCGTCCCTCCCCGGACATTTCGCGACGCCGGGCAGCGCGAGCCCGCCGTGCCTCCGCACTGAGCCGGGGCTTGCGTTTTCGAGTCTCCTCGTCCCCCTTGCGCCTCTTCGAATCCTCGCCCCGTCTGGCCATCTACCGCTCTCTCTCCTCGTTGGAACAGCCCAAACCGACAGGGCGTTAACGAACTGGACGGCCAGTGTAGGAACGCCGAGCAGCGCTTTCACTTCGAATGTTGTGACCAAACAAGCGCTCCGAGCCAGCCGAGCAAACGACCCGAGGGATACACTCGCCCGCGTACATACGGTCGGTGGTCAAGGGAAGTTCGGTGAGAAGCCGGCGCGGTCCCGCCACTGTGACCGGGGTGAAAGGAAGCTGCAGGCGCGAGATGCGCCAGCCACTGGGAGCGACACCGAGCTCGCGGGAAGGTGCGGCCGACCGATTCCCGGGAGCCAGGAGACCTGTCCCCGGCCAGCCATGACAACCCTCGAGGAAAGGGTGGCTTAAATGCCAAGACTCGTTCCGTTCCGGCTGGGCGCCGCGTGCGTGCTGGCCTTCGTGCTCCTTGCTTCGACCGCGGCGATTTCGGCCGCGAAGGTTCCGGCCAGCCTCCGCGTGGTCGGCGGCGGGGGGAAGGTCCTTGCCGAAAAAGCGCTTAAAACCGGAACCGTCTCGGTCCCGACCAGCAGGAAGGCGACCTGCTTCGGCAAAGGCACCGCCGGCAGCGGCAAGGCGGCGACGATCAAAGGCGCCACCGCGCTCGGCCTGCTCGGCCAGGCGGCGAGGTCGACCAAATCGCTGCAGCCCCTGCTGCTCACCGACGCCTTCGACTTCGGCCTCGGGATCTGCGGGGTGGGCGGCTACAGGGCCACCTCCAAACTGTCCTGGTACCTGAAGGTCAACCACGAGAACCCGGAACTCGGTGGCGATGCGGTGAAGCTGAAAGCCGGCGACGAAGTCCTCTGGGCCTTGGCGGCTTACCCCTATCCAAAGGAGCTCTCGCTGACGGCGCCGTTCAGCGCCCATCCCGGCGAGCCCTTTCAGGTCAGCGTCTTCTCCTATGACGACAAAGGCAGGAAAAGGCCAGCCGCCGGCGCGACGGTCACCGGGGCGTCCGGGCCCACCGACGCCGCCGGGCACGCGACGGTGACCCTGAGCGAGGTCACGACGCTGACCGCTCGTCGAGGAAAGGACATTCCCTCGGACAGCGACACGGTCGTCATGTGCGACGCGAGCGGGGCCTGCCCGATTCCATGAGCACGGGCCGCGGCACGGCGGTCGCGATCGCGCTCCTCGGAGCAGCGCTCGCGGCCGCCGGTTGCGGCGTCGGTCCCGGCGCCGACGTCGGCGAGGTCTCGCTGAGCGTGACCCGCGACTACGGCGCCCAGCGGGTGCGCCCGCCGGCCACCGACGGGGCGACGGAATCGGACACGGTGATGCGCCTGCTCGAACGCAACGCCCAGATCTCCACCCGCTATGGCGGCGGCTTCGTGCGGTCGATCGAAGGGCTCGCCGAAACGGTCAGCGGCGGCCGCAGCCACGACTGGTTCTTCTACGTGAACGGGGTCGAGTCGCCCGTCGGCGCGGCCGACTTCCCCCTGCACGGCGGCGAGGCGATCTGGTGGGACTACCGTGACTGGCAGGCCGCCTCGCGCGTCCCCGCCGTGGTGGGCTCCTGGCCGCAGCCCTTCACCGGCGGCTATGAGGGTGAGAGACACCCCGTGGAAATTCAGTGCGAGGGCGGGGGGGCCGCATGTGGTCAGGTGCGGCACCGGCTGGCGGGCGTGGGGGTCGAGGTCGCCGCCGGCTCGGACGACGCGATCAGGGTTCTCGTCGGGCCCTGGGGGCAGCTGCGCGACGACCCGGCCGCGGCGCAATTGGAGAGCGGGCCGGAGGTGAGCGGGGTATTTGCCGTCTTCGTGCGCGAAGGGGCGGGCTTCCGGCTGAAGGGTCTCGATGAACGTGGCGAGGCGGTGCGCGACTTCGGCCCGGCCGCCGGTCTGGTGGCGGCCACGCGCCGCTACGAAGCACCCCCCGTTTGGTTGGTCACCGGCACGAGCGCGGTCGGGGTGCGGGCCGCGGCGAACCTGGTCGACGCAGCGGACCTG
>DASSXC010000281.1:0-2669 GCA_035704205.1 Solirubrobacterales bacterium
TCATGCTTTGGCTCTCGGCCATCGTGGTGCTTCCTTTCGTCAGTCGACTTGCAGGTCAACCGACGAGTCTGGGGCCCGCGGTGGCCGGAACTTTGTTCCGGCCCCCTACGTGGCGGTTACACCACTTTTAGCGACGTGACCCATGGAGCTATAGCGGGGGCGGGACTTGAACGGATATCCGCGACCGCGTATCGCCTGACGGCAAGGCGAATCCTAGCTGCGTAGCGCCCACACGAAACCGAAGCACCATTTGGCGTCCACAGCCAACGCTAAATTTTTCAGCGTCTCGTGCTCATCCCTGATCTCACGAAAGGCCTGCCGTGATCGAACCGTCGAAGCGCTCCATCGAAACCTTGAAAGGCAACGGCGTCTCTGACGCCGTGATCGAGGTCGCCATCCGCATGACCGAGTGCCTGCGGCTCGCCGGCGACGATGTTGCTGAGAGCACCGACGACGACCTCTTCGATGATGACACGGGGCGCGGCCAGCTTCTGTACCGGCGAGGGCGTAACCGGATCATCGACGAGTTCAAGAACGACAAAGAGATCGAGGTCAGCACCGAGGCCAACGCCCTGCATGTGATCGTCGACGAATGCGCTCTCTCGTTTTACTCAGCCCGGCATGGGCTAGAGCACCCCGCCCTTGCCACGACCAGTAGCCGAACCAAGCGCAACGTGGTGGATGAGATGCAGATACAGATGTCGGGGATCGAGACGCCGCAGCCCCGCCGCCTCGTGCTGATGCACGAGCGGGACGACGAGGGTCTCGTTCGCGTCGCATTTGGGGTTCTGATGTCAGGACAGGACTGGGCTTGGAGCGCAACTTTGTACGACCGGATTGCGCGCGGCGAGGATCTTCCGGCGACGACCGCTGAGCCGAGCTATGAGAAGCAGCCAGAAGCAGAGCTGCCGCCGATTGAGCGCCGACCCGAGATTGCGCCGGAGAAGGGCATCGATCAGCATCTAGGGTCGTGACCGAATCGACAGGATTTGATCCGCGACGCCTGACGTTGGCCCGCTGGGCCGCGCACCTCACCAAGCGAGAGTTGGCGGATCGAAGCGGGCTCTCGCCAGCTTCGATCACCCAGTACGAGGCTGGGCGTACGTTGCCGCCGAAAGCGACCCTTGCGCGGCTGGCCCTATCGCTAGGGATGCCGGTCGCCTACTTCGTGCGACAGGAGGGAAGGCGGCGCCCAGACCCGGCCGCGCGTTCGTTCTTTCGCTCACTGCGCTCGACGCCACAGCGCGACCGTGATCGTGCCGACGCACACGCAGAGCACGTCTTCGACCTCGTTGACTATCTCGACCGCCGGCTCACGCTCCCCGCTCCAGCAATTCCCCAACTCACCCCCACATCGGACGACCGGGTTGAGATCGAGGAAATCGCAGAAGCGGTTCGCAAGAACTGGCAGCTCGCCGATGGGCCGATTGCCAATGTGGTTCGGCTCCTCGAGGCACACGGCATCATCGTCGCCCGCCTCAACAGCGGTGGCTCAAAGCTCGATGCATTCTCGCGGTGGTTCGGTGAGCGCCCACTCGTGCTGCTCTGGGCCGACAAGGGCGACAAGGCTCGCTCGCGCTTCGACGCCGCACACGAGCTCGGTCATCTGGTGATGCACTCCGACCCCGATCCGCTTGACCGCCAGCAGGAGCGCCAAGCAAACATGTTCGCGTCTGCCTTCCTAATGCCCGCCGAACAGGTCGCTCCGTACTTGCCACGTCGGGCTCCCACTATCGGAGGCTGGTCAACTGTGCTCGACTCGCGACGGCATTGGGGCGTGTCAGCGAAGGCGCTTCTTTACCGCGCGAGAGAGCTTGGTGCTCTCAGCGAGTCAGCCTTTCGCAGGGCGATGGTGGCCTACAACAAGCATGGCCTCCAGATCAAAGATGGGTCAGAACTTGGCGAGCCCGAGACGCCGCTGCTGATCCTTCGTTCGGTAGAGGCGCTGCAAGTGGCTGAGGCTGCCGAGGCAGTCGCTGACGATGCGCTTGTGCCACGGAGCCTCGTCGAGGATTTGTTGGCTGGCAGCAACGCCTGACAGACCCGCTTCTGCTGTCAGCTGATGTGGGCGTGAGGGTGGTGGGCCGTTGGCACATCCTTTGGCAGCTTCATGACCTCGTGCAGCTCTCTTCGCCTGCCTTGGAACTCCCTGCCTCTCTGGGGGTTGCTTTTCTTGCTTAGGTGGCGTGACTCAGGCTACGGCCGCTATTAGGCGAAGAGACGGTCACCGATGAATCCGCCGGGGCTGGTGCCTGGAGGACATGCGAAGACCGCGCTGGCAGTGTGCAGGATGTGACGGTTGAGCGCGTCAGATTCGGATAGGCGTCGCTGAATCGGGACGAACTGGCGCTGTGGATCGCGCTGGAAGCAGATGAAAAAGAGCCCGGCGTCGATCTGGCCGGAGCCGGGCTCTGGCGGTTCGGAGTACGAGTAGCCCCGGCGGAGAATGCGTTGGCCGTCGTTGTAGTCAGGGTGCGCGAGGCGGATATGGGCGTCCGCCGGAATCGTCGGGGCGCCGTTGCTCTTGGCGGCAAGGTCGACCGCGTCATGCTCGTTTTGGCCACCGAGCGGAGCACCGCTCGTCTTTTTGCGGCCTATCGCCCGCTCCTGACCTTCAAGGCTGGCTGCGTCCCAGACGTCAAAGAGGATCTGGATGCGACGGGCGATCA
>DASSXC010000282.1:0-4037 GCA_035704205.1 Solirubrobacterales bacterium
ATGACGTCCACCAGGCCGAGGTGGTCGAGGTGCTGGTGCGTGATGATCACCAGCTCGAGGTCCTCGATCCGCCGACCCAGCGCGCCGAGCTGGTGTTCCAGCTCACCAAGCGCCTTCCGCGAGTTCGGGCCGGTGTCGATCAGGGTCAGCGGCTCGTCCTCGAGCAGGTAGCAGTTGACCCGGCCGACCGCGAACGGGGTGGGGATGCGGAGACGGTGGATGCCGGCCAGGGCGGCCTGCTCCAGGGCACCCTCCGGCGTAAGTGCCGTCACGCCCGGATTAACCCCAGGACCTCGTCGCGCTTCGCTTCCATGTCCTCGCGGGAGACGAGCGACTCGAGGTTGAGGCGAAGCAGCGGCTCGGTGTTGGACGGGCGCACGTTGAAGTGCCAGTCGGGGTAGTCGATCGAGATCCCGTCGAGGCGGGTGAGCTCCCCGTCCGACCAACGCGCCGCGATCTCCTCCATCTTCGCCCCCTGGTCGGCGACCTCCGAGTTGATCTCGCCGGAGATGAAGTAGCGGGAGCGGAACTCGCCGATCAGATCGCCGAGCGAGCGCCCCTCCACGCAGAGCAGCTCGAGCATCAGCAGGGCCGGGATCGTGCCCGAGTCGGCGCACCAGAAGTCGCGGAAGTAGTAGTGGCCTGAGACCTCACCGCCGAAGACCGCGTCCTCCTCGCGCATGCGGATCTTGAAGAAGGCGTGACCGACCCGCGACAGGTCGGAGTGCCCACCCTCGGCGGCGACGACGTCCGGCACGGCGCGGCTCGAGCGCGGGTCGTAGAGGATCGTCGCGCCTGGATTGCGCGAGAGGGCCGAGCGGGCGAGCAGGGCACAGACGAAGTCGCCGTCGCAGAAGGAGCCCTCCCCGTCGATGAAGAAGCAGCGGTCGGCGTCGCCGTCCCAGGCGATGCCGAGGTCGGCACCGGCCGAGCGCACCCGGTCTTCGATCAGCTTGCGGGTCTCGGGCAGCAGCGGATTCGGCTCGTGGTCGGGGAACTCCCCGTCGGGCTCGAAGTACATCTCCTCGAGCTCGAAGCCGAGCCGGCGCAGGATCGGCCCGACCATCGGCCCGGCCATCCCGTTGCCGCCGTCGACGACGATCCGCAGCGGACGCAGCGCGTCCGGATCGACGAAGGAGAGCGCCTGCTGGTGGTACTCGTCCCAGATGTCGACCTCCTCGAACGAGCCGCCGCCGGGGGCGGGGCCGAGTCCGGCTTCGATCTCGCGCCGCACCTCGTCGATGCCCGCCTCACCGGAGAGAGCCAGCGCGCCCTCGCGGACCAGCTTGACCCCGGTGTAGGCCTTGGGGTTGTGCGACGCGGTCACCATCGCACCGCCGTCGAGCCCGCGGGAGCCCACCAGCTGGTAGAGCATCTCGGTGGCGATCATCCCGGCGTCGATCGCCGTCGCGCCCTCGGCGATCAGGCCGTCGCGCAGCGCCGCCGCCATCGTCGGGGCGGTCAGGCGCATGTCACGGCCGAGGCCGACCCGCAGCTCACCCGGCTCTTTGCCGCGCAGCCGCGCCAGCACCCGGGCGAAGGCGCGCCCGATTGCAAGCGCCGTCGTCTCGTCCATTTCCTTCCCGTAGACGCCGCGGATGTCGTACGCCTTGAAGATCCCGGCGGGGGCAAGGGGGGCGGATTCGCTCAAAACGCTCCCTTCAAGGCCTCGTAGCTCTGCTCGAGCGTCTGCGGCATCACTCTGGTGTCGGCGATCACCGGCATGAAGTTGGTGTCGCCGCCCCAGCGCGGGACGACGTGCAGGTGGATGTGGTGCTCGACTCCGGCGCCGGCGACGCGGCCCTGGTTGAAGCCGACGTTGTAGCCGTGCGGGTCATAGACCTCCTCCAGGCGGCTCATCGCCCGCTGCGCGAGGGTCATCGTCTCCGCGACCGTCTCCGCGGGCAGGTCCTGGAGGCGGCCGATGTGGTCATACGGCGCCACCATCAGGTGCCCGTTGGTGTAGGGGAAGAGGTTGAGGATCACGAAGCAGCGCTCGCCACGGTGGACGATCAGGTTGGCGACGTCGTCATCCGCCGCCGGCTTGGCGCAGAAGATGCACTCCTCCTCGTTGTCCTTGGACGCGTCCTTCACGTAGGCGAGGCGCCAGGGCGCCCAGATGCGGAAATTTGCCACGGGACCCGGTATCCCATCACGTTTTCCATGTCATGGATGGAAAAGGTGTTGGCGAGTGGCGTGGGCGGCCGCTCAAAGCCAACCGCGACGGCGGAAGTAGGCGACCATCGCGCCGAACATGACCAGCATCGCGCCGACGATCAGGAAGAAGTCGACCTGGTCGCCCTCGCCGGGCACCGCGACGTTCATGCCCCAGATGCTGGCGATCAGGGTCAGTGGGAGGACGATGACGCTGATCGAGGTCAGCACGCGGAGGATGTCGTTGACGCGGTGGGAGATCACCGACTCGTTGGTCTCGGCCAGCGCCTCGACCACCTCCTTGTAGTTCTCCAGCATGTCCCAGATCCGCTCGTGCGCGTCGACGATGTCGTCGAAGTAGATCTCGAGGTCGAGGTCGGTGGCGAGGTAGCGCTGCTTCACCTTCTCCAAGTCGCGCAGCACCGGCCGCTGCGGGCGGATCACCTTGCGGAAGTTGATGATCTCCTGCTTGACGTTGGAGATGTCGCGCACGACCTCCTCCGAGCGGCCCTCGAAGATGTCGTCCTCGAGCGCGTCGAGCTTGTTGCCGATCTTGCGCAGCATCGGGAAGCAGTAGTCGAAGCTGTCGTCGACGAGCCGGTAGAGCAGGTAGCCGGAGCCGCGCGAGAAGAGCTGCTCGCGCAGCTCCTCCTTGGCGCGGCAGCGCTCGAAGAGGTACTCGACCGGCTGCAGCGGCTGGTTCGGAATGGTGACCACGTAGCCGGGACCGACGAAGAGGTCGAGCTCGCCGGTGCCGAGCCGGCCTGCGGCTGGGTCGAAGACCGGGAAATGGAGGACGATGAAGAGGTAGTCGTCGTAGACGTCGATCTTCGGCCGCTGGTTGCGCGAGAGGACGTCCTCCAGGTCGAGCGCGTGGAAGTCGAAGTTGTCCTCGAGCCAGCCGCGCTCGAGCGCACCGGGGCGCTCGATGTTGACCCAGCGCAGGCCCGAGGAGTCGATCTGCTCGACGTTGGGGGTCTGCGGCTCAGCCTGCGGAGCCGCAGGGGAAAGCGCCTCGCGCCGGGCAGCCCGTCTCAGCCGTGGTTTCGGAAGGTTCGGCATCGTTCGGGCTCATCGTCTCGGCGGTCAGGGTCTCCATGGTGAACCCAAGGTTAAACGCCACGTCGCCCAGGCAACGCATGAGAGCCCCCCTGGTAAGGTTCTTCCAACATAAGCGCCACATCTAGAGGGGTGGAGGGACTGGCCCGCAGAAGCCCCGGCAACCACCTCGAACCAATGGTTCGAGGGGAGGTGCCAACTCCAGCAGGTATCCCGGGATGGTCCCGGACCTGGAAGATGTGGGGAAGGCGTCCGATCGGACCTCTGCCCCACAAAGGCGGAGGTTTTTTTCTAGGCCAAGGAAAAGGTGATCGGATGTCAGCAGAGAGCTTGAAGTGCAAGGAGTGCGGAGCCACCTACGAACTGGGCGCGAGCTACGCCTGCGAGAACTGCTTCGGCCCGCTGGAAGTCGCCTATGACTATTCGGGGTTGGAGGCCGCGGAGGCAAAGCGACGGATCCAGGCCGGTTCGCAGGGAATCTGGCGCTACGGCGATTTCCTGCCCTTCACCGGGCGACCGCTCGATCCGCTCGAGCCCGGGCTGACGCCGCTGGTGAAGGCGGACCGCCTGGCCGAGCGACTCGGCCTCGACGCCGAGATCTGGGTCAAGAACGACGCCGCCAACCCGACCCACTCCTTCAAGGACCGGGTGGTCGCCGTCGCCGTCGCCAAGGCGCGCGAGCTCGGCTTCGAGACCGTCGCCTGCGCGTCGACGGGAAACCTCGCGAACGCGGTCGCGGCGCACGCGGCCGCGGCGGGACTTCGGTCATACGTCTTCGTTCCCGCCGACCTGGAGGAGCAGAAGCTGCTCGCGACAGGCGTCTA
>DASSXC010000283.1:0-4337 GCA_035704205.1 Solirubrobacterales bacterium
GTCAGCTTCACGTGCATGCCCGTCTCCAGCTCGGCGACGTCGTCGCGCAGCTCGCCGATCCGCAGCTTCGGCCCCGGCAGGTCGCCGAGCACCGCGACCTCCCGCCCGGCCCGCTCCGCCGCCGCGCGGATCGACTCGATCGTACGGGCGTGGCGCTCGCGATCGGCGTGGGAGAAGTTGAGACGAAAGACGTCGGCGCCAGCCTCGACCAGGCCCAGCAGGACGTCGTCGTCCCAGCTCGCGGGCCCGACGGTTGCGATGATCTTGGTCCGCCTGCCGTACATACGTCACATGAGGGTAGAGGCTGTCTAATGTGACATCGATCTGTGTAACACTGATCAAATGACCAAGCTCGCCGATCCCACTCCGCAGGAGCGGGTCCAGGTCGCGAACGACCTCGTCGGCGAGGCGCCGCCCTCCCCCGCCGGCCCGCTCGAGCCCGGCGAGGCAAGCGGCTTCCCGGAGCCGCCGGCGATCATGCAGCCGCGGCTGCTGCAGACCCTGCGCTTCAACCAGCGCCAGATCCAGTTCGTCTTCCGCGCCCGCCGCGAGCTGGGCGAGGTCTTCCGCATGCGGGGGACGCTCCCCGGCCTGGGCCCGGCGATCACCAGCCACCCCGACCACGTGCGCTCGCTGTTCACCGCCAGGCCGGAGCAGGCGCCCTCACTGACCGGAGAGTCGCCGCTGCGCCCGGTCGTCGGGCCCAACTCGGTGCTGACCGCGGTCGGCGCACGCCACATGCGCCAGCGCAAACTGCTGCTGCCGCCCTTCCACGGCGAGGCGATCGAGCAGTACACGCAGATGATCGCCGACGCCGCCGAGCGCGAGATCGACCGCTGGCCGGTGGGGCGGCCCTTCGCCCTGGCGCCGCGCATGCAGGCGATCACGCTCGACGTGATCATGGCCGGGATCTTCGGCATCGAAGGCAAGCCCGAGCGCGGCACCCGCGAGCACCGGCTGCGCCAGATGACCAAGCGCCTGGTCGACGCCTCGACCTGGCCGCTGGCGCAGGTCAGCGAACTGATCAACCTGAACCGCGAGGAGCCGGTGGGGCTGATGAAGACCGGCCTCGACCTGCTGGACAGGGCGACCTACGCGGTGATCGAGCAGCGACGCGGCGCCGACGACCTGGGCGAGCGGCGGGACATCCTCTCGCTGCTGCTGCAGGCCCGCACCGAGGACGGTGAGGCGATGAGCGACAAAGAACTGCGCGACGAGCTGCTCACCCTGGTCCTCGCCGGGCACGAGACGACGGCCAACTCGCTGGCCTGGACCTGGGAGCGGCTGGTCCGCAATCCCGCTGCCCACGAAGCGCTGCTGGACAGCGTGCGCGGCGAAGGCGATGCGGCCGAGCAGATCGAGGCGACCATCGTCGAGGGCATGCGCTCACGGCCGGTGATCCCGATCATCGGCCGCCGGGTGAAGGTCCCCTGGCGCCTCGGCACCTACGCCGTGCCGGCGGAGACGCCGCTGACGATGAGCATCCTCCTCGTCCACCACCGCGAGGACCTCTACCCGGAGCCGTTCGAGTTCCGCCCGGAGCGCTGGCTCGGACGCAAGCCCGGCACCTACGAGTGGATCCCCTTCGGCGGCGGCATCCGCCGCTGCCTCGGCGCGGCGCTGGCGATGGCCGAGCAGCGCGTCGTGCTCGAGGCGATGGCACGCCGCCTCGACCTCGAAGCCGACGACCCCGCACCCGAGCATGCCGTGCACCGCAACGTGACGATGATCCCCTCGCGGGGCGCACGTGTGGTCATCCGCTCCCGCCACGCTTAGGCCATTGGGCCCGCGTCAGCCGGCCGCGCTATAGGATCGAGCTTTCTTTATTTCCTGAGTAATTAAATAGACAGGTACTTAAAGGAGCGGGAATATGGCTTCAGGGGAAACGCCGAGGCGCAGCTGCGCACAGATGCCGGTACACGAGCTTCTGGTCGAGACGCGCCCCGAATACCGTGAACGCAGGCTCGAAGCCGAGGATGAAACGCGGCGAAGCATCGACGTGGGCGAGGCGGTGAAGGTGACCGCAAAGCTGATCACCATCCCGGTCGTCGTGCACGTCCTCCATCGCACCAGCAATGACAGGATCGGCAGCGAGCAGGTGAAGAGCCAGATCGCGGTGCTGAACAGCGACTTCCGGGCGAAAAACCCGGACATCGCCAAAGTGCCGAAAGCCTGGCGCAGCCTCGTCACCGACTCGAAGATCCAGTTTGCCCTTGCGACGAAAGACCCCAAAGGCAAAAAAACGACCGGCATCACCTACACCAAGACGTCGGTGGCCTCCTTCCGCCCCGACGACGGGATGAAGTCGAAAAAAACGGGTGGAGTCGACCCCTGGCCGACCGACCGCTACCTGAACATATGGGTCTGCAGCCTCGGCCAGGGCCTGCTCGGCTACGCGCAGTTTCCCGGCGGGCCCTCGAAAACGGACGGCGTCGTCATCCTCAACACCGCCTTCGGTGCCAAAGGCAAAGTCAAACCGCCGTTCAACAAAGGCCGTACCGCGACGCACGAGATCGGCCACTTTCTCGGCCTGCGCCATATCTGGGGCGACCGCAACGACTGCAGCGGCAACGACTTCGTCGCTGACACGCCGCCGGCGCGGCAGGCCAACATGGGCAAACCGAAATTCCCACAGATCACCTGCAACAACGGCCCCAACGGCGACATGTTCATGAACTACATGGACTACGTCGACGATGCGGCGATGTTCATGTTCACCGCCGGCCAGGTCGCGCGGATGAACGCGACGCTCGCCGGGCCGAGGAAGAAGCTGGCCGGCCTCTGAGACGATGCCGATGTGACCAGGTACGGAAAGGACGTGCTCGTCGGGCACTGGACCCACTCCCACGAGGAGGACAGCGGGGAGGAGATGGTGTTCCGCCCGGCGAGCCACACCTTCCCGCCCTCACGCGGCCGGCTCTCACTCGAGCTTCGTGCGGACGACACCTATATGGAGAGCTCACCAGGGCCGGTCGACGTGCCGGAGGAGTCAGGGGGACACTGGGCTCTGGAAGGCGACCGGCTGCTGCTCGAAGGCGAGGGGGACCGCCCCGGCCATGCCTGGCTGATCACCGCGGTCGAAGCCGACCGGCTGGCCGTGCGCAAGGAGTAGCCGCTACCGCTCGTCCCTCCCTCGTTTGCTTCCAGTGATGCTTCCGCGAGCAGAGCAAAAGCCGTCTCGGTGACGCCGCGCCGATGGACGGCGGGTAGAGTCGGCCTGTGGTCGAGACCGGGGAGAAACTTCGTTGCGCAGGGTGTTGGGAGGTTTGTCGTGATTCTTGTCGTCGGCTATGACCTCCACGCTCCTGGTCAGCACTATCCCGCGATCGAGGCGCTGTTGAAAAGCGCGAGGAGCTGGGCGCATCCCCAGGGCTCCCTTTGGTTCATCGACACCGCTCGGGAGCCGGAGTGGTGGCGGGATCAGCTCCGAGCCGCCGGCGATGCGAACGACGAGTATTTCGTTTGCAGGCTTCAGCAGAACTGGGCTACTTTCAACGCAAGCCAGCCAGTCAACGAATGGCTCAAGTCGCCGGCCCGGACCTGGTAGCCGAGCGCCGGACGCCATGCCAGACACGCCTCCTCCATCAGAGCTGATCGTTGGATTGGTCGGAGCGGTTGGCACCGATCTTGATCTGGTCTCGGCTGATCTCACCTTCGCCCTCAACGAGTACGGCTACAAGACCCACGAGATTCGCCTCAGCGAATTGCTGGGCGATCTCAACTGGGATGAGGAGCTGCCGGAGAAGCCCCTCGACGAGCACATTTGGACCCACATGGACGCCGGCAACAAGCTGCGTTTCTGCTGGGAGCGCGGAGACGCGATGGCATTGCTTGCGGCTGCCGAGATCGCGGCCGTTCGTGGGGAAAACCAGACCGAGACCTATGAGGAGGACGATCGGCCGCTTCCCCTTGATCGGTTCGCGTTCATCTTGCGCTCGCTCAAGCACCCCAAAGAGGTCGAGCTATTGCGAAGCGTCTACGGCAATCGGTTTGTCCTCGTCGCGGCCTACGCGCCCGAAGAAATCCGCAGGGAAGCTCTGACGGAGCGACTGAAGAAAGAATGGCGTTCGGAGGAGCCAGGCGATTGGTTCAAAACCGTCGATCGACTCATGGACCGGGACGAAGCCGAGACGGAGTCCGCTCCCAAGGGTCTTTCGTCTCTCAGCCTGGCTCCATGTTCGACAGACGATGAGGAGCCCGCTGAGGAGGAGAGCGACGACGGCGAGGCCGAAGACGCGGACTCGACCGGCGGCCACGATGGCAACGGCGAGGCGGGTGTCAATGGGGGTTTGGATGGGGATGCCGAGGAGAGCCGGAGCGAGGAGGAGAAACCGAGG
>DASSXC010000284.1:0-2710 GCA_035704205.1 Solirubrobacterales bacterium
CCTGGGACTTCATCGGCAACCTGCAGAGCCGCAAGGTGAAGCGCCTGCTGCCGATCTGCCGCTTGATCCACTCGGTCGCCAGCGAGTCCGCCTGCGAGCAGCTCGGCCGCCACGCGAATCCCGACACGGAGGTCCTGGTCGAGGTCAACGTCGCCGGCGAGGAGGGCAAGGGCGGCGTCGCGCCCGCCGATCTGGCCGCGTTCGTCGAGCGCTGCCCGGTGCGGGTCTCGGGCCTGATGACCATGCCGCCTTTCAGCACCGACCCCGAGGATTCCCGCCCGCACTTCGCCGCGCTGGCCCAGCTTGCCGACGATCACGCGCTCTCACGCCTCTCGATGGGCACCTCGCAGGACTGGGAAGCGGCGGTTCAGGAGGGTGCAACCATCATCCGCCTCGGCACCTCGCTATATATCTGACGCCTCTCCGGCGGGTGGCGCGGTGGCGGGGGTCCCCCATAGCGGAGGGCGCGCGAAGCGCGTCCGAGCACATGGGGGAGGGCCACCGCGACAGGACCCGCCGGCCATGAGCGATAATTTGCAGAGGAATCGGTCGGTTCGGGCCGAAAGACGCACGCATGGCACTACGTGACTCGTGGCATAAAGCGCTGGTCTACTTCGGTTTGGCCGAAGAGCACGACTACGGCCCCGAATACGAGGAAGACTTTCCCGATACCTCGGAAGAGGAAATCGAGGCCCGGCGGGAATCCGGCCAGGTTCGGCGCCTGCCGACCTCACGCCGCTCCCGCCGCGACGAGATCGACGACATCTTCGCCGACGACGAGCCGATCTCGGCCTCGCGCACGCGCACGCTGCGCTCGGTCGGCGAGGACTCCGACGTCAAAGTCCACCTGGTCATCCCGCGCAACTTCAACGACGCCCAGCAGGTCGCCGACCAGTTCAAGCGCTCCGTGCCGGTGATCCTCAACCTGCAGACCACCGATCACGAGCTCTCCAAGCGGATGATCGACTTCTGCTCCGGGCTCACCTACTCGCTCGACGGTGGCATGCAGCGGATCGCCGAGAAGATCTTCCTGCTCACTCCGCGCAACGTCGAGGTCTCGGCCGAGGAGAAGGCCCGTCTGCTCGACAAAGGCTTCTTCAACCAGTCCTAGCCTGCCGGCGTTCACAGCCCGGCCACGAGATATTCACCTAACGGCAACGGCTCTGCCACGGGATCGTCACCGGGCCTAAACGGCTTCGCCACATCGCGCTCTGACCCCGCTCCTACGTTGCGGCTGCACGATCCACACGCAACCAAGGAGACAAGATGAAGCGCAGACGTCTCGTCGCTGCGATCTCCGCAGCGATCTGCATCGCCTCGGTGGGCGCCGGCACCGCCGCCGCCACGGGCTTCTTCTCCCACCACCACGGGGACAGGACCGAAGCGGCGGTAGTCGCCGCCCTGCACGATCGCCAGCCGAGGAACGTGATCTTCCTCCTCGGCGACGGCATGGGCACGCAGGAGATCACCGCCGCCCGCTACTACCAGGGCGTCGGGAACGAGTTGAACGTCGACCGGATGCCGTTCACCGGCTTCGACACGACCTGGTCGGTGAAGCCAGCCGCCGCGCCGCCGTACCTGCCCGACTACGACCCCGACTCGGCTTCCACCGGAACCGCCTGGGCGACGGGGCAGAAAACCATCGACGAGCGCATCTCGCAGGGCCCGAGCAGCGCCGAGAACGTGCCCGGCGCCAACCTCAAGACGGTGCTGGAGCTGGCGCAGAAACGCGGCATGACGGTCGGCAACGTCTCGACCGCCGAGATCACCGACGCGACGCCCGCCGTGCTCGCTTCGCACATCTCGCTGCGCGGCTGCCAGGGCCCCGCCAACATGGGCGCCTGTCCGACCGAGACCAAGGCGGCCGGCGGCCTCGGCTCGATCGCCGAGCAGGAGGTCGACCACAAGGTGGACGTGCTCCTCGGCGGCGGTCGGGCTCGCTTCGAGCAGACGATCGCCGGCGGTCCCGACGCCGGCAAAACGGTCGTCCAGTCGGCCCAGGCCAAGGGCTACCAGTACGTCACCGACGCGGCTGGACTGAGTGCCGTCTCCAGCGCCAAAAAACCGGTCCTGGGCCTGTTCACCAGCGGCAACATGTCGCTGGAGTGGAGCGGACCCGCGGCGTCGCTCGGCAAGGGCAACGCTGCCGTACCCTGCAAAGAGAGCCAGCGGCCGGCAAAAGAGCCGAGCCTTGCCGCGATGACCGAGAAGGCGATCGACCTGCTCGACAATCGCAAGGGGTTCTTCCTGCAGGTCGAGGGTGCCTCGATCGACAAGCAGGACCACGCGACCAATGCCTGCGGGCAGATCGGTGAGACCGTCGCCTTCGACGAGGCGATCGGGGTCGCGCTCGACTACCAGCGGTGGCACCCCGACACGCTGGTCGTCGTCACCGCCGACCACTCGCACACCAGTCAGATCGTGTCCGAGGATGCCAGTGGCAGCGGCGTGCCAACCGGTTACTCGACCAACCTGCTGACCAAGGACGGGCAGACGATGAGCCTGACCTATGGCACCGCCGGCTACGGCGGTCCGGGGGCGGCGCCCGTCGCGGTTCCGCCCAGCCAGCAGCACACCGGGGCGGTCGTGCCCGTCTGGGGCAGCGGCCCGGGGTCTCTCGACGTGCTCGGGACCAACGACCACACGGATCTGTTCGACGTGCTGGGCGGATAGCTCGTAAAGGGGTAGGAGGGTCGGGTGCCCCGGGCGG
>DASSXC010000285.1:0-7451 GCA_035704205.1 Solirubrobacterales bacterium
ACGGGCCGACCAGGCCGAGCACACCGTGCTCCGGCACCTCCAGGTCGAGCCGCTCGATCGCCCGCAGCTCGCCGTAGGAGTGCTGTAGACCCCGAATCAAGACGCTGGCCGCGGCCGGATCGCCGCTGGAAGGCGATGGCACGGCGACGGCGAATTGCTCCCTTTCCGCACTCACGTTGGTATCCTGGCGCAATCCGCGCTCCTGACCAAAGAGGTCAGGAAAGTCGATAAGCACCTCCGCGGAGACTCAAAGTGGACCCGGCAATAATTTTCTTCGGCCTTGGCATTGGCGTGCTCGTCGGCATGACGGGCATGGGCGGGGGATCCCTGATGACGCCGCTGCTGATCCTCGTCTTCGGCATCCAGCCGACCACGGCGATCGGCACCGACATCTTCTACTCGGCCGTGACCAAGACCGTCGGCGGCTGGCGCCACCTGCGGATGAAGACGGTGAACATGGAGCTGGTCAAGTGGCTGGCCCTGGGCAGCGTGCCGGCGGCGGTCGGCGGGGTGGCGATCGTCTCGCTGATCCAGGATCAGATCGGCGAAGACCGCCTCGACTCGCTCGTATACGCGGTTCTCGGCGGCACCCTGTTGATGGTCGGCATCATCACCCTGACGCGGGCGCTGATCCTGCGCAACCTCGTCGAGGAGCGGGACCGCTTCGACGTCGAGCGGCGCCACAAAGTCGCCGCGGTTGTGATCGGCGCGACGACCGGCTTCGTGATCGGCGTCACCTCGGCCGGCTCGGGCACCGTGATCGCGATCCTCTTGATCGCCGTCTACCGCCTGGCGCCGAAGAAAGTCGTCGGCACCGACGTCTTCCACGCCGCGGTCCTGCTCTGGGCGGCCGGCCTCGCCCACTGGATCGGCGGCAACGTCGACTTCGTCCTCGCCGCCAACATCCTGATCGGCTCGGTTCCCGGCGTCGTCATCGGCGCCGCCCTCTCCGGCAAAGCCCCGCAGGGCTTCATCCGCACCGCCCTCGGCGTGGTCCTGATCGGCTCGGGCATAGTCACGATCCAGAAGGGCGACCCGCATGTTTGGCCAATCGCAGCGTTGGTTGCGGCCATCGGACTAGGGGCCATCCTGGCCGCGCCCCGGATCCTGCACCGCCGCCGCCAGCGCGAAGCCGCCGAGTTGGCGCTCGAGTCCGCTACTTAACGAGGGGCCCAGGCGTCGGGCTCGGCGGCGAGGTCGACGACCGCCGCGGGAAGTTCGCCGCTGACCAGGTCAGCGAGGGTGACGTGCTCGAGGACGGCGCGGAGGTTGGCGCGGACCGCGATCCAGACCTCTTGCAGGTGCTCGGCATGGCCCTTGTACTCGATGTCCTCCGGCGGTGAGGACTGGACGTGGGCGATCGGCCCCTCGACCGCGCGGACAACGTCAGCAATCGTCACCTCGTCGGCGGGTTTCGCCAGCCAATAGCCCCCCTTGGCCCCGCGCCTGGCTCGGACGATGCCGTGGTGCTTCAGCTCCAAGAGAATGTGCTCGAGGAACTGCAGGGGTATGTCCTGCGCATCTGCAAGCCGCTCGCCCTTGACAGGCTCCTCTCCGGCAGCTGCAAGCTCCGCCGCCGCGCGAACGGCGTAGTCAGCCTTTGCAGAAACACGCATGGCTCAAGCGTATCTCCCGCGGGTGGCACGGCGGCGGGGGACCCCCATAGCGGAGGGCTCGCGCAGCGAGTCCGAGCACATGGGGGAGGGCCGCCGTGACAGGACCCGCGGGCCGATTCGCATGATTCTTGACTTTCCTGATCGTCTTTATGCTACTCTGCCGCGCTCATTCTTAATCAACTTCATCAAGAAAGAAGGGAAGGGTTGGGCATGACGAACCCTGGTATCGGCAAGACGAAGTTCGGATTGGGCTTGGCGGTGGGCTTGCTCGCGCTGTTCGCCCTGGTGGTCGCCGGCTGCGGCGGCGGGGGGGACGACACGGCCAGCGGTTCGGGCGGCGGCAAGCTCGACGTGGTCGGCTACTCGACCCCCGAGGCCGTCTACGAGGAAGCGCTCGAGCCTGGCTTCGAGGGCACCTCGGCCGGTGCCGACGTCAGCTTCAGCAACTCCTTCGGCGCCTCCGGCGATCAGAGCCGCGCGGTGGTTGCCGGCCAGCCGGCGTCCGTCGTCCACTTCGCCCAGGCCGGTGACATGGAACGTCTGGTCGAAGAAGGGGGACTCGTCGCCAAGGACTGGGACAAGCAGAAGTACGACGGCATCGCCCAGGACTCGGTCGTCGTGATCATGACCCGCAAGGGCAACCCCGAGGGGATCGAGTCCTTCGACGACCTGCTCAGCAAGGACGTCGAGGTGATCACGCCCAACCCGTTCAGCTCCGGCTCGGCCCGCTGGAACATCATGGCCCTCTACGGCTCTGAGCTGCACGCGGGCAAGTCCGAAACGGAGGCGCTCGCCTCGATCAAGGCTCTGCTCGAGAAGACCGTCGTCCAGCCCGGCAGCGCCCGCGACGCGCTCGCCGCCTTCACCCAGGGCGAGGGCGACGTCCTGCTCGGCTACGAGAACGAGGCGATCAAAGCCCAGACCGAAGGCGAGGACATCGACTACACGATCCCGCCCAGCACGATCCTGATCGAGACGCCGATCGCGGTCACCAAGGACGCGCCGGCGGCAGCCCAGTCCTTCCTCGACTACATCTGGTCGGACGCCGGCCAGGAACTGTGGGCCGAGAACGGCTACCGGCCGGTCAACCCGAAGCTGGTCGATCCGAAGCAGTTCCCGACCCCCAAGGACCTCTTCACGATCGACGAGTTCGGCGGCTGGTCAACGGTCAACGACGAGTTCTTCGACGATGAAACCGGCAAGGTCGCCGACATCGAGAAGGAACTCGGGGTCTCGACCAGCGGGTAGCCGCGAGGAAGCATGGAGGGTCACCCGGCAACCATCCCCACCGCACCACCCCGGGCGGGCCTGCGCCTGCCCGGGGTCGGTGCCGGTCTTGGTCGAGGTCTGATCGGCCTCTACCTCTCGGTGATCGTGCTGCTGCCTCTGGCGGCGGTGCTCGACGAATCGCTCGCCAACGGTTTCAGTGCCTTCTGGGACGCCGTCACCGGCGATCAGTCGCTGGCGGCGCTGAAACTGACCGTCGTCTGCTCGCTGATCGTCGTCGCGATCAACGCCGTCTTCGGCACGATCATCGCCTGGGTCCTCGTCCGCGACGAGTTCCGCGGCAAGAGCGTCGTCAATGCGCTGATCGATCTGCCGTTCGCGCTGCCGACGATCGTCGCCGGATTGACCTTGCTGACCCTCTACGGGGCCGACAGCCCGTTTGGCGTCAACATCGCCTTCACCCGGGTCGCGGTGGTGGTGGCGCTGGCCTTCGTCACCCTGCCCTTCGTAGCCCGCGCGGTGCAGCCGTTGCTGATCGAGATGGACCGTGAGATGGAGGAGGCGGCGACCTCGCTCGGCGCCGGCGGCTTCACCGTCTTCCGGCGGATCATCCTGCCGAACCTCGTGCCGGGGATCCTCGCCGGTGTGCTGCTTGCCTTCGCCCGGGCGCTGGGCGAGTTCGGCTCGCTGATCCTGATCTCGGGCAACATCCCCTTCGATACGGAAGTCTCCTCGGTCTTCATCCGCAGTCAGATCGAGTCCGGCAACACCTCCGGGGCCGCGGCGGTGTCGGTCGTCCTCCTGGCGATCTCGTTGCTGCTGCTGGTCGCGGTCAGCCTGCTCGTGCGCTGGAGCACCCGTGGCGGCGATTCCGCGAGCTTCTACACCCGCGTCGTCAAGCCGCTGGCGGCCCGCATCGGCTTCGGAGGAGGTCCCTCGTGACCCCGACGCTCAGCGCCAAGTGGGGCCTGCGCACGCTCGCCTTCGGCTACCTCGGCCTGCTGCTGCTCGCCCCGGTGGGGATGATCTTCTACAAGACCTTCGAACACGGGATCGGGCCGCCGGTCGAAGCGATGACCTCGCCCGACGCCCTGCACGCCATCTATCTGACCCTCCTGATGGTCGCCATCGCCGTCCCGGTCAACACCGTCTTCGGAGTCGGCTGCGCGCTGCTGCTCGTCCGCCACAAATGGAAGGGCAACGCGATCATCGACGGGATCATCAACCTGCCTTTCGCGGTCTCGCCGGTCGTGATCGGCCTCTCGCTCTTCCTTCTCTACGGAACCGGCGGCTGGTTCGGGCCGACCCTGTCCGAATTGGGTTTCCAGGTCCTTTTCTCGATCCCCGGCATGGTCCTCGCCAGCATCTTCGTCTCGCTGCCCTTCGTCGTGCGCGAGACGGTGCCTGTGCTGCAGGAGATCGGCACCGAGCAGGAGCAGGCTGCCTCGACCCTCGGCGCCAACGCCTGGCAGACGTTCTGGCGGATCACCCTGCCGGCGATCCGCTGGGGCGTCGCCTATGGGGTCGTGCTGACCACTGCCCGCGTCCTCGGCGAGTTCGGCGCCGTGACGATCGTCTCGGGGTCGATCTCGGGCGAGACCGAAACCCTGCCGCTCTTCGTCGCCAAGTCCTTCGAGCAGTTCGACGAGCAATCCGCCTACGCCGGCGCGATCGTGCTGGCTCTGCTTGCCCTAACCACCCTGTTGCTGATGAGCATCGGCGGCCGCAAAGCCAGGACGGCTTCCAGTGGCCCGATCCCGATCGCCGGCGACACCGCAATCGCAACCGCAAACACGAAGGAGGGTTCCTGATGGGAATCGCAGTCGAGGGAGCGTGCAAGCGCTTCGGTGACTTTCAGGCTCTTGACGACGTCTCGATCGACGTGCCCGACGGCTCGCTGACGGCGCTGCTCGGGCCGAGCGGCAGCGGCAAGTCGACCCTATTGAGGGCGATCGCCGGGCTGGAGGATCTCGATGCCGGCCAGGTGGTGATCAACGGCCAGGACGCGACGGCGACGCCGGCGCAGAAGCGCGAGGTCGGCTTCGTCTTCCAGCACTACGCCGCCTTCAAGCACATGACCGTGTTCGGCAACGTCGCCTTCGGCCTCAAGATCCGCAAGTGGTCCAAGCCGCAGATCAGCGATCGCGTGCACGAGCTGCTGCGCCTGGTCCAGCTCGACGGGCTGGCCGAGCGCTACCCCGACCAGCTCTCCGGCGGCCAGCGCCAGCGCATGGCGCTGGCCCGGGCGCTGGCGGTCGAACCGCAGGTCCTGCTGCTCGACGAGCCCTTCGGCGCCCTCGACGCGAAGGTGCGCAAGGACCTGCGCACCTGGTTGCGCCGCCTCCACGACGAGATGCACGTGACCACGATCTTCGTCACCCACGACCAGGAGGAGGCAATGGACGTCGCCGAGCAGCTCGTCGTGATGAACCAGGGCCGGGTCGAGCAGTCGGGCAGCGCCGACGACCTCTACGACCACCCCGCCAACGAGTTCGTGATGAGCTTCGTCGGCGAGGTCAACCGGCTGGGCGAGCACTTCGTGCGCCCGCACGACATGGACGTCGTGCTCGAAGCGGACGAGCGCACCGAGGAGGCGATGGTGCAGCGCATCGTCGCGCTCGGCTTCGAGATCCGGGTCGAGTTCGTGCTCGGTGACGGCACCGAGGTCTGGGCCCAGCTGACCCGCGCCGAGCTGCAAAAGCTCGAGCTGCGCGAGGGTCAGATCGTCTACCTGCGCCCCGGCCAGATCAAGAGCTTCAGCGGTGATGTCCCGTCATCCGACGGTCGTGGGGCCTCGACTCCCCGCGATCCGGAGGGTGACGACGACGCAGAGGTAACTGCAGCCGCCTGAAGGGGCGACGGGGCGGGGCGCGCTTTGCCGGGTGGCGCCCCGCCCCATCTCGCCAGCTACGTTACGCGACGTTCGAAGCTCTTCTCCAGCGCCGTTTCGTCCTTCTCGCCGGCGACCGTCTTGTCGAGCCGCACGATCGCCTCGCGGCCGTCGAGCCGCACGGTGCCGACCTGATTGTCGAAGTACGGGCCCTCGAGCAGGCGCCAGCGGATTCCGGGGTCGGGGGCGCCGGCCAGGCGCCGCAGTCCGCGCGCCAGGCTTTGCAGGGGACGGCCAAAACCGGCCCGGACCACTTTGCGCTCGCGCTCGTCCAGGGGATTGCGGTACGGCGAGCAGACCGCTTGGAGCACCGGGCTCTTCATCCCGGCGGTTCGCTTGAAGGCGACGTCGCAGAGGTAGGCGTGGTGGACGTCGCCGGAGAGGATCACGATCGAGGCCGGCGGCTTGCCGCGCTTGCCCGAGCCGATTTCTTCGAGCAGCTCGCGCATCCGCTGAAAGGAGGACTGGAAGGCCGCCCAATGGTCGAAGTCGACCGCGCGCCGCAGCTTCTCGCTGAGCCGGGCGACCACGCCACCCCAGGCGCCGTCGGCGAGGCGCTCGTTCCAGGCCTCGAGGTCGTGGAAGGCGGGGGAGAGGAGGTAGGGCACGGTGGTGCCGATCAAGAGGTGGTCGAAGTCGCCGTTGGCGTGGTCGACGATCCAGTCCCAGACCTCCTCGTCGAACATCGAGCGGCGCTCGCGGGTCAGCACCCGCGCCGCGCGCGAGTCCATGAAGATCGCCCGCACGCCGTCGATGTCGCGGCAGAAGCTCCAGCGCGTGCCGGCCGCGGTCGAGTCGATGCTCTTGGCCCACTCGTGCAGCACCTCGGTGGCGTCGGGGTTGCCCCTCACCCGCGCGTAGATCTCGTTCTCCTCGTCGAGCTCGCGCGGCGAGAGGTTGCCGATGTGCTGGTAGATCCAGTAGCTCATGATCCCGCCGACCGCGCGCTCGTGCCACCACTGCTTGCGGTCCATCTCCTCGTGCCAGGAGCGCGAGATGTTCCAGTCGTCGCTCATGTCGTGGTCGTCCCAGACCATCGAGGTGGAGACGGTCGAGAAGAGCCAGCGGATGATCGGGTCCCGCCAGGACTCGCGGTAGAGCCAGGTGTACTCCTCGAAGTCGATCACCTCCTCGCCGGGTGGCTGGCCGGTGTCGCGCCGGGCGCGGATCCGCTCGCGGGTCGCCGGCGAGCCCTCGTCGACGTAGACCTGGTCGCCGAGCAGGAAGAGCAACTCCGGCCACTTGCCGCGGTCGTCGCGGATCATCTGCTGGGCGAGGACGCGAAGCGCGTCGAGCTCGTGCCCGTCTTCGTCCTCGTCCTGGGTCTTCGTGAAGGGCTCCTCGTGGGGGAGGGCGACCCGGCAGGAGCCGAAGCAGATGTCGACCGGCTCGCCGGCCTCGAAGGTGCGGATCGCGCTGGGAGGGAGGTCGTGGTCGGCGGGAGGCCAGCGCTGCTCGCCGTCGAGCTCGACGGTGTACTCGTAGAAGCCGCCGGGCTCGAGGCCCTCGACGCGGACGAGCGCGTAGTGGTGCCCGCCGACGCCGAAGGTCCGCTCGCGCTGGCCCAGCACCTCGACCTCGCAGCGCTCGCTGGTCTCGACCCAGACCGTCGCCTCGGTTTCCGACACGTAGCGGAGGTGCGGGCCGAGCAGCAGATCTGCCATGGCCTCTCTTACCCCAAACCCCCGAAACAACCCGCCGATGGGCCGATAAGTCCA
>DASSXC010000286.1:0-2458 GCA_035704205.1 Solirubrobacterales bacterium
TGCTGCCGCGCAGGCCGGGCACGGTGACCACGTCGGTCTGCTGGTAGGCCGCCTCGGAGGCGAGCTTCGAGCCCTGCACCCCCTGCAGCCAGAAGGCGCGCCCGGCGATGACGAGGAAGCAAAGCAGGAAGCCGGCGAAGAGGAGGCCGATCCTGCGCTCAATCGTGCGCATCGCGCCTCAGTAGGCCGTTTCGGCGGCAGCCAGGCGCCGCGCCGCGGTCTCGACGTCCCCTGAAGTCGCCCGTACCGAGCCGACCTGGTCGACGGCGGCGGCACTCAGGCCGAGTTCGGCCGCATCGTGGCGAACGCGATCGGTGCCGGACCGCTGGGCGTCGAGTCCGCGCAGGAAGGAGTTCTCTTCGTCGAGCGCCTGGATGTTCTGGTCGACGTGGCCGGCGCCCGCGGCGAGGCTGAGCGTGACCACGTTGAGGGCGACGATCCCGACCAGCAGGACGCCGAGCACGGCGATCCAGGCCCGGCCACGGGTCATCCGCACCATCAGGCTCGAGTCCGGCAGGTTGCGGACGGCGGTCGCGGTGCCGACCGCGATCGGGATCAATTGGCCTCCGGGGCGGCGAACCGGGGCTTTACGACGCGCGGGAGCGGGCTTGCGCGCCGGGGCAACGGTCAGGGCCGGGCGTTTGCGACGCGGCGCACGCGCCGGCGCAGCGGCTCTACGGGCGGTCGCGGCGGCAGCCATCAGGCGGCGCTCCCGGCTGGCTGTGCCTCGGCGATCTTCACCGCGGCGCGCAGATGGGCAGATTTCGAGCGCGGATTGGCGGCGATCTCGGTCGCCTCAGGTGCCACGGCGCGACGCGTCAGCAGGTCCGCTTCGGGCTCGCGGCCGCAGGCGCAGACCGGCAGCTCGGGCGGGCAGACGCAGCCGCGCGCCCGCTCGGCGAGGAACTGCTTGACCCGGCGGTCCTCGAGGGAATGGAAGGAGATCGCAGCCAGGCGGCCGCCGACCGGCAGCATCGACCAGGCGGTCGGCAGGGCATCGTCGAGCGAGTCGAGCTCGCCGTTGACGGCGATCCGGATCGCCTGGAAGGTCCGCTTGGCCGGGTGCCCGCCGCCGAAGCGGGCCGAGGCCGGCATTCCGGCCTTGACCGCGTCGACCAGCTCGGCAGTGGTTCGAATCGGCCGCCGACGGGCGATCTCACGGGCGATCCCGCCCGCGTAGCGCTCCTCGCCGAAGCGGCGCAGTGCCTGGGCAATGCGCGACTCGGGCCACTCGTTGACGAGGTCGGCGGCGCTGAACTCCTGCCGCGTGTCCATCCGCATGTCGAGCGGAGCGTCATAGGAATAGGAGAACCCCCGCTCGCGGGCGTCGACCTGCATCGATGACATTCCGAGGTCCATGAAGACCATGTCTGGGCGGATGCCTTCGCCGCGCAGGGTGCGAAGACCTGCCGAGTAGTCGCAGCCGAGGAACCTGGTCTGAGAGGGCGTCTCGGCGGCAAAGCGCTCGAAGCGCGCCTCGGCGGCGGGGTCGCGGTCGATCCCGATCAGCGTCCCCGCCGGATCGAGCTGCGCCGCGATCCGCCGCGCGTGACCACCACCGCCGAAAGTGCAATCGACGGCAATCTGCCCCGGTTTTGGCGCCAGGAGCTCAGTCAGCTCCGTGGCTAGAACAGGTTCGTGCTCGGCGGGCATATAGACAAGGGTTGCGCTCTGAACGGCGGACACACCACCATCCGACCTGCATCGAGGCCCCATTTGGGCCTCGATGCAGGTCGGATCATGTGGGGACGGGACTTGTCTGGCTTGGGGTCGCATCTCACGCCGTCGCTCCGCTCGAGGCCAGGCCCTCGGCGATCTCCGGCGCGGAGGCATCCAGCTCCTCCTCCTGCCTGGCCCAGGCCTCGGCATTCCAAATCTCCAGGTACTCCCCGGCGCCGATCACCACGCACGGGCCGGAGAGGTCGGCGTGCTCGATCAGCGGCCTGGGGACGCGGATACGGCCGGCCGAGTCGAGCTTCTCGTCGAAGGAACCGCCGTGGAAGCGGCGCCGCAGGCTGCGGGCGTCCTTGCCGAAGGGGCTGTGGGGCGAGAGGAAGCGATCGGAGAGCTGCTCGAACTCCGTGGTCGTGTGCACCCAGACGCAGGGGTCGAAGCCCTTGGAGAGAACGATCCCGTCAGAGAGCGCGGCCCGGAAACGAGAGGGAACCGTGAGGCGATCCTTGGAGTCGAGGCTGTGCTCGTAGAGACCCCGAAATGCCATATCCCGTGGGTTCCTTTCTGCGGGCCGGAAAAGAGTTAGGACCGGAGTGATGAGGTGGGAGGAGCCTCACCACCCCGGTCCTGGGCTTCAACTCGAGCGCCACAATAACCCACTCTCCCCCACTTTGCAACACAACTCGAAATTCCGCCCCATCCGCAACCCCACTTGCAGGGGGCGTGTCCGAGTTTTTGCTTCGCTATGGATGCAAAAACACGGACACGCCCCGGGCGGAGGGTT
>DASSXC010000287.1:0-12631 GCA_035704205.1 Solirubrobacterales bacterium
CTGGATCGGGACGGAGCGGCCCGCGAGCTTGAACGCCTCGCGGATGCCGAAGATCGACGCCTTGACCTCGAGGATGTCCTGCGCGGTCTCCACGATCAGCAGGTCCACGCCGCCGTCGAGCAGACCGTGCGCCTGCTCGGCGAAGACCGCGACCAGCTTGCCGAAGGAGATGTCGCCCAGGGTCGGGTCGTCGGACGCGGGCAGGAACCCGGTCGGCCCGATCGAGCCGGCGACGAAGCGGTCCTCGCCCGCCGCCCTGCGGGCGATCTGGGCCGCCTTGAGGTTGACCTCGTGGGTGTGCTCGCCGAGGCCCCACTCTTCGAGCTTCAGCCTCGAGCCCTGAAAGCTGTCGGTCTCGACCACCTCGGCGCCGGCCTCGAGCATCGAGGCGTGGACGCCCTCGATCACGTCCGGGCGGTTGAGGACCAGCGCCTCGTGGCATTTGCCCTCGAGGCCGCCGTAGTCGTCCCGGGTCAGGTCGAACTGCTCCAGGGTCGCGCCCATGCCGCCGTCGAAGACGACGACGCGCTCCCTGGTCGCGGCTATGTAGTCACGCTCAGCCATGGTCAAAAGAGGTTAGATGGTTCGCTCAGCTACGCGGATAGGCTGGAATTCACGGCAATGATCGATTCCCACACCCACCTCTTCCTCTGCGAGCGCCCCGAGGCCGAGCTCGTCGCCGACGCCCTGGCGGCCGGCGTCAAGCGGATGCTCAACGTCGGCCTCGGCGGCGAGGAGAACGCAGCCGCCCTTGGCGCCGCCGATCGCCACCCTGAGGTCTTCGCCAGCGTCGGCTGCCACCCGACCGAAGCCGGCGGCTTCGACGACGCGCAGGCCGAGGAGATCGCCCGGCTCGCCGCCCACGAGAAGGTGCGGGCGATCGGCGAGACCGGAATCGACTACTACCGCGACCTGGCCAGCCCGGCGGACCAGCGGCGGGCCTTCGAGGCGCAGCTGGCGATCGCCCGTGAACGCGGCCTGCCGATCGTCATCCACGGCCGCGACAAGGACGGCGAGACGAAGGCGATCGACGAGATCTTCGAGGTGCTCGACGAGGGGGCCGGCGACACCCCGGTGATCCTGCACTGCTTCTCCGCCCCCTGGCGCGCCCGCGACGCGGCCGAGCGCGGCTGGTACTGCTCCTTCGCCGGCCACACCACCTACCCCGGCTCAGACGACCTGCGCGAGGCCGCCCGCGAGCTGCCGCCCGAGCTGATCCTGGTCGAGACCGACGCTCCCTACCTCGCCCCGCAGACCGTGCGCGGCAAGCCCAACGAACCCGCCTACGTCGTCGACACCGCCCGTGTCGTCGCCGCGATGCGGGGGATCTCCTACGAGGAGCTGGAGGAGATGGTCGAGGCCAACGCCCGCACCCTCTTCGGCTGGTAGGCGGGGCTCGCGGCGATGGAGCCCCCGCGCTAGTGGTCCGGCTCGGCCAGAACTTCCTCGCCGACCCCAACCTGCTCGACGCGATCCTCCGCGACGCCGAGCTCGCCCCGGACGAGGTCGTGCTCGAGGTCGGTGCGGGCGAAGGGGTGCTGACCAAGCGCCTCGCGGGCGCCGCATCGCACGTCCACTCGGTCGAGCTGGACCGCGGCCTGGAGGAAGCGCTCGCCCCGCTGGCGGCGCGACCGAACGTCGAGCTGCACTGGGGCGACGCGATGAGGATCGACCTCTCCGGGCTGGAGCCAGCACCGACCTCCGTCGTCGCCAACCTCCCCTACTCGATCGCCACGCCACTGCTGATCCGCACGATCGACGAGCTGCCGTCTGTCCAGCGCTGGACCGTGATGGTCCAGCGCGAGATCGCCGACCGCCTGCGCGCCGCGCCCGGGAGCAGGACCTACGGCGGGCCCAGCGTCCTCGTCCAGCTCGCCTGCGAGGTGAAGCTGCTGCGCACGGTGGACCCGGCGGTGTTCCGGCCCCGGCCCCGGATCGAGTCGGCGATCCTGCGGCTGCGCCGCACCGGACCGGGCGCCGACGACGCCACCCGCGAGTTGGTCCGCGCCGCTTTCGCCCACAGGCGCAAGGCGCTGGCCCGCTCGGCCGAGCACGTCCGGCCTGGCTGCATCGACGAGATCCGCGCCGGCCTGCGGGAGCTGGGCCTGCCCGAAGACTCCCGCGCCGAGGCGCTCGCGCCAGAGCAATTCGCCGCTCTGGCGACGAGACTGCAGGCCAGCGACTGACGACGACGGCCGATGCGACTCCTCGCCCCCGCCAAGCTCAACCTCTGCCTCTACCTCGGCAAGCCCCGCGCCGACGGACTGCACGCGCTCTGCTCGCTGTTCGAGCCGCTCGCCCTGGCCGACGCGATCGAGGTGTCGGAGTCGAGCTCCGATGAAGTCCTCTGCGCCGGGGTCGGGGGAGAGAACCTGGCCGCGCGGGCTCTGACGGCGCTTCGCGAGCGCGGCTGGGACGCTCCCCCCCTGCGGGTCGAGATCGAGAAGCGGATCCCGGTTGCGGCCGGCCTCGGCGGCGGCAGCGCCGACGCAGCGGCGATCCTGCGGCTCGCGCGCGAGGCAGGTAGGGATGGCACGGGCCCGATTCCAGACCTCGGCGAGATCGCGGCCGAGCTCGGCGCCGACGTGCCCTCCCAGCTCAGTCCCGCCCTCGCCCTTGTCCAAGGGGCCGGGGAGCGAGTCGATCGGCTCCCGGCCCCCGCCTCCCATTCGGTTCTCCTCCTACCCGCTGGAGGCGGTCTCAGTACCGCCGACGTCTTCGCCGAGGCAGATCGGCTCGAGCTCGGTCGCGGCGAGGCCGAGCTGGATGGCCTGGCGAGCGAACTACGCCAGGCGGCCGGCGACGGGGTCTCACCGCTCGCCTACGGCGACCTGCTCGTCAACGACCTCGAGCCCGCGGCACGCTCGCTGCGGCCCGACATAGGCGCCGCGCTCGACGCCCTGCGCGGCGCCGGCGCCCCGCTGGCCTTCATGTCGGGCTCCGGCCCCACCGCCGTCGGGCTCTTCCCCAGCCTGGCGGAGGCAGAGTCGACCGCGGCACAAATCGACCGCGACGACGCGATCGTCTGCGAGGCCGGCCAGGTCCCGTGAGACTGCCGGGCCAATGAAACTCCAGCTCCCCGAGAACCGACGGCGGCGGCGGCTGTTGATCGTCGCGATCGCCGTCGCGGTCGGGGTCGGCTATTTCCTGTTCAAGCGCTTCGTCCCGCACGATCTGCTTCAACGGGTGCTCGAGGATGTCTCCAACGCCCTCGGCGAATGGACCTACCTCTTGGCCGGGGTCTTTGCCTTTATCGAGACCGGTGCCTTCGTGGGCCTCGTGGTCCCCGGTGAGACCGTCCTGGTCGTATGCGGCGCCGTCGCCGGCCAAGGAGCGATCGACGTCTACATCCTCATTGGGATCGCTTGGTTCGCAGCCTGGGCCGGCGATACCACGAGCTTCGTAATCGGCCGCCGCCTTGGGCGCGACTTCATCCTCCGCCACGGGTCTCGATTAGGGCTCACCCGCGAGCGCTTCGAGCAGGTCGAGGAGCACTTCTCCCGACACGGTGGCAAAACGGTCTTCCTTGGACGCTTCATCGGCTTCGTCCGCGCCCTGGCGCCGTTCATCGCCGGCAGCTCGGGCATGCGCTATCGCGTCTTCCTTCCCTACAGCATCCTGGGCACGGGAATTCTCAACACGGCGATGATCCTGCTCGGTTACGCCTTCTCGCGCAGCATCGACACCGCCGCCAAGTACGCCGGCCGCGGCGCGCTTCTGCTGGGGGCGCTGATCGTCCTCACCGTCGGCTCGGCGATGCTCTACCGCCGCCTGCGCGTGCCGGAGAACCGCCGCGCCACCGTGCGCTGGCTGGAGGAGCGCCGGGCAACCGCCTGGATCGTGCGCCTGGCCCGCCGCTTCCGGCCGCAGCTCGGCTTCCTCTGGGACCGGGTGACGCCGGGCGGCACCTTCGGGCTCGAATTCACCTCCCTGATGGCGACCTTCGCCGTCGGCTCCTTCGTCCTCGTCGCCTACACGGTGATCGTCAGCGGCGACCCCGGCCCCACCCCAGGCGACGTCACCGCGATGGAAATCGCCGAAAAGCTGCGCACCGATTGGCTCGTCGACATCGCCAAGGCGGTGACCGCGTTCGGCTCCAGCGCCCTCTGCTGGCCGCTGGCCGCGATCGCCGCGGCGATCCTCGCCGCCCGCCGCCGCTGGGCCGAGCTGGGCGTGCTCGTCGCCGGGATGGCGATCGCGATCGTCGGCGTCCACGAGCTCAAGGACTCGATCGACCGGTCGCGACCGCCCGGCGGCCTGGTCGGTACCTCGGGCTCATCCTTCCCCAGCGCCCACGCCGCCTACTCGACCTTCTACGTCTGGCTGGCGGTGACGATCGTGATGCGCCTGCGGGTGGGGATGACCCGGGGAGCGCTGGTCGTCGCGGCGGGGATCTCCGTCACCGCGCTGATCGGCCTCTCGCGCGTCTACCTCGGCGTCCACTACATGAGCGACGTCAACGCTGGCTGGGCGCTCGGCGCCGTCGCCTTCTCCCTCTGCGCCACCGTCGCCCTCGTCGCCACGACGATGCGGTCGATGCGAAGGCCGACGCGATCTTCGGACGGGTCGGTGCGCCAGAATGGCTAGATGGCTGACCCCACAACCACGCACGCCTGGATGACGCACGTGGCACATCGCATCTCTGCGTCCTCGGGTTTGCCTTTGCAACCAGCAAAGGCTGCACCCTGCGTCCTTGATCTGCTCGACCACGCACGCCCCCAGTCGCACGTGGCCGCGGAGTCAGCCATCTAATGCTGCCGCTGGCCCTGCAGAAGATCGAAAATGAGTACGTGCTCTTCGGCGTCGCCGGGCTGATCAGCCTGGTCGCCTTCGTCGCCCTGATCTTCGTCCCGGCGGTCAGCTCCTACGGCCGCATCTGGGAGAAGGCGGCGGCTGGATTTCTCTCGCTGATCGTCTTGGTCGCGCTGGTGCTCACCGGCGTGGTTGTGGGGCTGGCCTTCGTCTACTACTACAACGACATTGTTGAAATCATCGGGTGAGGGCGATCCCGGCAGGGGTTCCACTTAACTTTTTCGGTGGTTGGGTTTAGCTGGCGCCCGGGGCGCTCAACGAAAAAGTCACGACGTTCCACCCCTACCGGGATCGCCCCCAAAGACCAGCTGCCGGTGATAATGGCCTGATGCCCACCAGTTCGAAAGGGCCGAAAAGTCCCGCAAAATCTTTTGCTGATCAGGGGAGTCTTGACTCGCTAGCCGAGGCGGTTGAGTCCGGTGCCGGCCTGCCCGCGGTGGCCCGTGCCGCGGCGCGGGTGCTCGATGCCAGCGTTGCGCTGATCGAGCGCTCGGGGGCGGTTCTGGCGGTTGCCGGGGCTTCGCCTGACCAGGAGGCGAAGCTGCTCGCGGGGGGCGAGCGGGTGACTTCGGTTGAGCTGCGCGTTGCCGATGCCGCTGTCGGTGAGCTGCGCTACCGGGCTAAAGCGCCGCCCGATCCGGCGATCGCGCGCATGGTGACGACCCTCCTGGCCCTCGAGCTCGAGCGCTCGCGGGCGCCGGACTGGCAGAGCGAGGAGGTCGCCGGCGCCTTCGTCGGCGACGTCTTCGGCCGCAAGGTCACCGACCGCGGCGACATCGTCGCCCGCGCCGCCGAGCTCGGCGCCGACCTGGAGAAGGGCGCCGGGGCGATCGTCCTGCGCGCCGCGCCGCGGACCGCGCAGACGGGCGAGTGGCGGGCCCGGGTGCTGACCCTGGCGATGCGGACGCTGCGCTCCCTCGCCCCCGGGGCGCTGGCCACAGCCGAGGAGGGCGAGGTCGCCACCGAGATCGCCGTGATCGTCCCCGCCGAGGACGAGCAGCGCCTGCAGCGCGCCGCTGCCGGCCTCTCCCGCGAGCTCGAGGACGCCCTGGCCGGCTTCCATCTGACGATCGGCGCCAGCCGCCGCGTCGCCGACCCCGTCGATCTCTACCGCGCCGGCAACGAGGCGCGCCTCGCGGTCAACGTCGGCGAGGCGGAGGGTCATCCGATGCTGGCCTTCGAGGACACCGGCGCCTACCGCCTGCTGCTGCCGGCGATGAGCGAGGACCCGGGTGAGCTGCAGCGCTTCTTCGCCGAGACGGTTCAGCCGCTGACCGCCTACGACGACCAGTACGAGACCGAGCTGGTGGCGACCGTCGAGGCCTACCTGGCCAACGACGGCAACGTCGCCGCCACCGCCAAACAGCTCTTCACCCATCGCCACACGATCCGCTACCGGCTGGAGCGCGTGCGCGAGCTCTGCGGCCACGACGTCTCCGCCACCGAGGGACGCGAGAAGCTCGGGCTCGGGCTAAAGGCGATGCGCGTCCTCGGCATCGCGTCCCCGCGGGGGCCGGCGCAGGAACCGGGCGCCGAAGGGGGCAAGGTGCCGCGCAGCAGCGATGAGTAAGCGTGGGGACTCATCCGGCAGGGGTTCCACTTAACTTTTCGGTGGTTTGGGGTTGGGCTGATGCCGCTTGCGCTCAAGTCACGACGTTCCACCCCTACCGGGATGAGTCCCCCGTGAGACGTTCGCGAACTTCTCCCTAAACGCCGATGCGTTCGCCGCTATCGCGCGGCTGGGGATGGGGCTTGAGGCGCACGGGGGCTGCTGAGATGGCTTGGACTCGGAGGTCGCTCCAGGTCAGGCCCTCGCGGACCAGGGCTGGTAGGCCGAGAGCTACGGCGGTGGCGATCTCCACCGCCTGCAGAATCACTCCGTAGGCGAGGGCATCGGCGGTGCTTATCCCCCAGCCGGTGTGCAGGACGCTGATCACGGCGAGCTGGAAGACGCCGATGTTGGACGGCGTCGCCGGGACGACGGCGGTGACGTTGACGGCGAAGAGGACCGCGGCGGCGGCACCGATGCCGGCCCGCCCGCTGAGCCCGAGCGCTGCCAGCAGCGCCCAGCAGGCGGCAAGCTGGATCGCCCAGGCGCCGAGCTGCGCGGCGCTGGCGACGATGCCGTAGCGCGGCTGGCGAAAGACGGCGAGGCCGGCGCGCACCTGCAGCAGGGCGCGGTGCATCGTCGCGCCGGCCCGGGCGAAGCGCCCGTTGCCGTTGCGGCGCATCAGCGTCGGCGCGACCAGGACGATGACGAGCAGCGCCAGCGGCACCAAGCTGAAGAGGAAGAGCTTCTCGGTGCTGGAGTGGAAGAGGTCGGTGCTGGAGACGATGATCACGCCGAGCAGGGCGAGGGCGACGATGTTGAGCACGGTCTGGGAGACGAGCGTCCCCAGCAGCACGGGGAAGGTCTCGCGCATACGGCCGATCCGCCGCGCCAGGGTCATCGCGCGCGCGGGCTCGCCGAGGCGCGCCGGCAGCGTCGCCGACATCAGCACCCCGATCATCGTCGCCGAGGTGACGTCGCGGCGCCGCACCGGTCGATTGGGCAGCGCCGCGCGCACGATCCCGTACCAGGAGGCCGCCCGGAAGAAGAGTGAGAGCGCCATCAGCGCGCAGGCGACGAGGACCCAGGTCAGGTCGGAGCGGACGATGCTGGCGATCACGTTGTCGACGCCGATCTTCTGCGCCGCCAGAGCGGTCAGGCCGACGCCGAGCACGCCGGCGATGCCGAGGCCCGCCCGGCGGGCGATGCGCCGCTTGCGACTGCCGCTCTGGGCGAGGGGCGGATCGAGCGTGGGCAGGCGGCGGGGCGGGCTGGGCGGCCCACCGTCCCCCGAACGCAGACCGGCCCAGTGGGCGGCGCGCTCGACCGTGCTCTCGGGCTGCGGCACCTCGATCGCCCGCTCGTAGACCTTGTTGACCCGGTCGGCTATGCGGGGCCAGGCGTAGCGCTGGGCGCTTTCCCGTGCCGCCGTGCCCATCGCCGCCAGGCGCTCCGGCTCATGGTGGGCGCGCTGCAGCTCTTCGGCGAGGCGCTGCGGGTCGCCGGGCGGGACAAGCAGGCCGTCGACGCCATCTGTGACCACGTCGCTGTAACCGGCGATCGCGGAGGCGATCGCCGGCGTGCCGGCCGCAAACGCCTCCGTCAGGACCATGCCGAAGCTCTCCCCGGAGAGCGAGGGGGCGCAGAGCAGGTCCGCGTCATGAAGCGCCGTCCACAGGCTCTCGCCGGAGACCCGGCCGCGCACGTCGATCCAGCGCAGCGTCTCCGGGTCGGCCAGGTAGCGCAGCACGTCCTCGCGCTCGGCCCCGATCACGGTGAGGCGGCTCGGCACGTGCTCGACCAGCGCTTCGAAGGCGGTCAGGAGGACCGGCAGGCCCTTGCGCTCCTCCGGGCGGCCGATGAAAACCAGACGCAGCTCACCGCTCGGCGGCTTCGGGCCCTGAGGCGCGGCGGCGACATCGACGCCGTTGGGAATGATCTCGTAGCGGCCGCCGTACCAGCGGCGCCCGGTCCAGGCCGCCGCCTCGGAGACGGCTATCCGCGCCGCGAGCCGGTTGAAGACCCGCCGCGCCCCCAACGCGGAGGCGACGTGGTTGGGGACCGGCTTGGTCGAGTAGGCGTGGAAGGTTCCGACGGCGGGAGCACGGGTGCCGAGTGCCGCGTTCCAGCCGACCAGCGGCACCAGCGGCTCGTGGATATGGACGACGTCGTAGCCCCCCCGGCGCAGCTCCCGGCGAATCCGGGCGACGCCGCCGACCGGAGAGGCGGAGAGGTTGGAGACGGCGCCGTTGGCGCCGAAGCCCATCGTGCGGCCAAGCGGGATCAGGTAGTCAGGCAGCTCACGCGGCTCGGCCGCCGCACGGTGCAGCGCCCGGCTGAGCCGGTCGGGAGGATCGACGGGAGCGAGCACGCGGACGTCGTCGCCACGCCCGAGGAACTCTTCGGCGAGCGCCTCGACGTGCCGGTTCACGCCGCCCTGATAGCTCCAGGAATATGGCGAGACAAGGGCGATTCGCACGTGACGTTAAGCCTAGACGATGTCCCGGGCCGCACCCGTGCGGTCGCTTTCGGCCCAGGCAAAGCCCACGAAAGCAAGCAGGTAGACGGCACCGAGCTCGAGCAGCAGCGCTCCGGAGTCGTTGGCGAGGGTGCCCACCAGGGTCGCCGCCAGAGCGCCGAGCATGCCCGCCCGCATCGCGGGGAGACCCCGCAACCAGAGCGCCAGGCGGTCGCGCCGCAGCCAGGCGACCACTGCGGAGGCAACCACGAAGGGGAGGCAGACGAGCAGGATCGTGCGGCCGAAGCTCTCGCCCGCCTCGCGCAGGCGGTGTCCGAAGACGGCGAGGACATCGCCGCCGCTGTCGGCGTCGAGGACCGTGCGGGTGAGGTGGGCGTTGGCTCCGGTGAGAAGATCGGCCGCGGAGAGGATCGCCAGCGCCGGAATCGGCAGGGCGAAAGCGAGCAGGGCGAGGCGGGGCCGGTTGGCGAGAAGGGCGGCAGCGACCGCGGCCCCGAGCGGCAGCGTTATCGCCGCGCCGACGTCGGCGCCGTAGCGGCCGTAGGCGAAGACGAAGGAGAAGATCGCCGCGACGACGAGGAAGGCGGCGGGACCAAAGCCGGCGCTCGCCCCCTGCCGACCCTGTGGGGGCGTGGACCCCACGAAACTCGACAGCGCCGCTCCGGTGCCGACCAGGATGAGGACTACGAGCGTCGCCTCGAGCTCGTTGCCGATCCCGTAGAAGCGATGGCCGCCCGCCGGGTTGGGGCCGACCAGGGAGAGCTGGGTGAGCGGTGAGCCGGCGATCAGGTCGACCGCGTAGGCGACCGCGGTCAGGGCGCAGGCGCAGGCCAGCGCCCGGTAGCCGCCCAGCGCGGCCAGGGTGAGCGCCGCCAGCGCCGGCGATCCCAGCATGACCAGCAGCCGTTCGACCCCGACGCTCGGCTCGATCGCCGCCGCGACCAGGCAGGTCAACGGCAGGTAGACGAGGGAAAGCGCCAGCAGGCGCGATGCGATGCGCCCGGCCCGCTCGCGGCTCACCGCCATCGCGAGGCCGAACGCCGCCAACCAGACCAGCAGCGTGACCCCGATCACGGGGCCGCGCCGGGCGGCGACGTCCCAGAGGCGGTCATCGGGCGCCGCGTCCCGCACCACGGCGAGGGGGTCGCCCTGGAAACCGGCGCCCGCCGCGTGCAGGACGAGCAGGATCGCCACCGCAACCGCCACCAGCGCCGCCGGCGCTATCGTGACCGCGATGGCCGACCGCACGTTCGCCAAGTTCACTTTCTTCAAGATCGACCCCGAGTGGCGCCGGCGTGGTGCCGGGCTCCGAGCCGCCGACAAGGAACAGTTCCTCGCTGCCTGCGACGACTTCGCCCTCGACCGCTCACTGCGCGCCTACTCAACCATAGGCACGCGCGGCGACGTCGACCTCCTCGTCCTCTCGCAGAGCCCGAACCTCGACGACCTGCACACCTTCCACGTCGTGCTCGGCCAGAGCGGTCTGGCGAAATGGGCCGAGACGCCCTACTCCTTCCTCTCGATGACCAAGCGCTCGCCCTACTCCGAGGAGGGGGCGCGGCCGGAAATCTGCGTCTCGGAGCGCAAGTACCTCTTCCTCTACCCGATGGTCAAGCAGCGCCGCTGGTACGGGTTGCCGGCCGAGGAGCGGGGCCGGATCATGAAAAGCCACATCGAGGTCGGCCGTCGCTACCCGGAGATCACGATCAACACCTCCTACTCGTTCGGCCTCGACGACCAGGAGTTCGTCGTCGCCTTCGAGGGGGACGATCCGGGGATGTTCCTCGACCTCGTGCAGGAGCTGCGCCCGACCGAGTCGAGCGCCTACACCGAGCGCGAGACGCCGATCTTCACCTGCGTGGCGATGTCGGTGCGCAAGGCGCTCGACGCGCTCGACGGCAGCGCGAGCGTCGCCGCCGGTACGCCGAGCGCGGCCTGACGGCCGCCTCCGGCATCCGTTAGGGACCTTCAGCCGTACTCGAATGTGACCGACAATCGGTCAAGATCCCTCCATGGCGGTCGAAACGCTGAGCTACGCGATCGACGATCAGGACCGCCTGATCAAAGTCGACGACGGCTACTACCGCTTTGCCGAGGAAAACGGCTGGGGCGACGCGGGCGCCAGCCTCGGCCGCTCGCTCTGGGATTTCGTCGCCGGCCACGACGTGAAGAGGCTGCAGCGTCTGCTGCTGCGGCGCATTCGCGAAGGCGTCCGCGACGTCGAGCTGCCCTTTCGCTGCGACGGGCCGGAGGTGACCCGCGAGATGGACATCCGCATCGCCGCCGACCGCACCGGCCGGGTCGTGCTGTTCTCGGCCCGGCTGCGCGAGGAGGTGGAACGCGAGGAGCCGCAACCGCTGCTTGACGTCGGCGCCCCCCGCGACGAAGGCGACTTCCTCGCGATGTGCGCCTGGTGCGACCGCTTCCTGGTCGACGGCGAGTGGGTCGAGGTCGAGGAGGCGGCAAAGCGGCTGGAGCTCTTCCGCCGCCCGCGGCTGCCGGCGTTGGACCACGGCATCTGCCCGCAGTGCAGCGGCCAGCTGCTCGCCGCGTAAGGCGTGTTCAGAAGCCGGAAATGCAACACACTGCCGTGGCAATGTCGGATAGGCTCGCGCCGCAGATCAGTCGATATAGCGAGGATGAAAGGTGGAGATGGATTTGACGAGCTCGAAAAGGGCGTGGTCGCTGAGCCTTGTCGCGGCGATCCTGACGATGGGAGCGCTGACCGCTAGCGCCAGCGCCGAGACTTTCACGACCACCCAGACGGAAGACATCGCGATTCCGCTCGTGGGCAACGGCACCCCCTACGGGGTCGAAGAAGGGGCTGCGCTCGACGTGCAGGGCGGAGATGGCCCGATCAGCAAAATCACCGTCAACCTCAACCTCTCGCACGCATTCCCGGACGACCTCGACATCGCGCTGGTCTCGCCCGGTGGAGACTCCGAGATCCTGATGTCGGACGCCTGCGGAGGCACCGACCTCGTCAACGCCTCGATCACCTTCAGCAGCTCGGCCGGAACTCCACTTTCGGACGGCGGACCGTGCGCGGGCGGCACCTTCCAGCCCAGCAACTTCACCAGCGCCCCCACCGACAACTGGCCGGCCCCGGGCCCCGGCGCGGTAACCACCAGCCAGCTCGGCAACTTCGCCAACGAGTCCCCCAACGGCGTTTGGCAGCTGTTCGTGGTCGACGACGAAAATCCGGACGCCGGAACGGTCAACTCGTGGAGCCTGACCATCACCACGACCCCCGCCCTGATCGCCATCCCCGGCACGGGCACCTCCGGCAAAGCGAATCCGTATCCATCGCTGAAGACGTTCAACACGCCGGCCGGCAAAGTGATCAGCGACGTCGACCTGGAAATCAACCGTCTCGCCCACACCTTCCCCGACGACATCAACATGCTGCTCGCGGGTCCGCGCCGCGGAGCGGATGTGCTGGCCATGTCGAATGCATGCGGGTCGGGTGACGTTCCCGGCAACGATCTCCCCGGCTTCCTCTGGACGTTCAACGACGAGGCACCCGTGGGATTGGCTGACTCGTCGCATGCCGGCTGCATTACGTCCAACGTCAAACCGACGAATTTCGGGAGCGGCGACACGTTCCCGAGTCCAGCCCCGGCGCCTCCGTTCGGGAGCGCGATGTCGGTCTTCGACGGCCTCGAGGGAGGCGAGTGGCGACTCTTCGTAAATGACGTCGCCGGCGGCGACACCGGCTACATCACCGGCTGGACGCTTCTGATGACCACCCGCGACGCCGCCGACACCGGCTTCGCGGTCGCCTCGACGCG
>DASSXC010000288.1:0-3653 GCA_035704205.1 Solirubrobacterales bacterium
GAAGTCCACCGAGCCGTCGCTGGAGCCGTTGTCGACCACGATCAGCTCCAGGTCCGGATAGTCGGTGTGCTCGACCAGTCCCGCCAGCAGCCGCCGCAGGTGCTCCTCGCCGTCGCGGTTGAGGACGACGATCGAGACCAGTGGCCGGCGGTCGAGCCCGGGCGCGGGCCCCAGCCGGCCGCGGATCTCAGCCGCAAGCCTGCTCTGCTGGCGCTTGCCCATCATCCTGCCCCGGTCTGTGAATATATCGCTCGATGCCGAGAGCGAATTCAACTCGTTCCCAATCGGCGGAGGAGGCGTGGGCCAAGCTCGGCGACGATCTGGTCTTCCACCGGGTCCCGGTTGACTCAGAGGATCTGATCGTCGCCTTCAGCGCGCGGCCGATCGAGCCGGGGCGCTTCCATTTCTTCAGCCTGACCGACCTCTTCCCGACCTCTTCCAAGCTGCTGGTCCGCGATCCAAGCCGGAGCTGGTACAACGCGGGGCTGCCGGGGGTGGGTGAGACGGTGGAGGAGATCGCAGCCTGGCTGCGCGATCAGGCTGCCTCCTTCGGCGCCAGGAGGGTGATCGCGACGGGCCCCTCGATGGGCGGCTACGCGGCGATCCTGTTCGGCTGCATGATCGGCGCCGAGCGCGTCGTCGCGATCAGCCCGCAGACGCTGCTCGACCCCGCTCTGCGCTGGATGATGCCGCCGGCCGAGCTGACCCTGCAGGTGCCCGACCTGGCCCCGGTGATCCGCGACGCGCCGGAGACTACGGTCGATGTCGTCTTCGGCTGGGGGAGCATGCTCGACACCTACCACGCGCAGCGTGTCGCGACGGCGCCGTCGGTCCGTTTGCTCAGCGTCCGGGGCGGCCACGACCTCGCCCGGGAGCTGAGCGAACGGGAACGGCTCTGGTCGCTGATCGAGGAGCTGATCGACGGTCGTTCGCCGAGCGACTGCGAGGTCGACCCCGACTTCGACCCGGAGCTCCTTCCCACCTTGCGGGGGGCGATCCTCGCCGCGGCGGGCGAAGACTGGAGCGCCGGAGCCGCCGCCGCCGCCCTGCTTGCCGAGCGCTGTCCCGACTGGCCCACCGCGCGAGTCGCCCATACGGAGATGCTCTCCCGTGTGGCCGAGCCGGTTTCCGACCGTTAGGAGCTTGGCCGGGTGCGCCTGCTCACGGTTGGCTCGCTGCCCCCCGAGTGGGGCGGGCCGGCGCGCGGAGGCGTCGCGACCTTCCACGCCGCTCTCCTGGAGGGATTTCGTCCCGCGGGCGAGGAGATCGAGGTGGTCGGGGTCTTCTCGCCGGCGCCGCTCGGGCGAGGGGCACCCGTGCCCGTGTTCGAGCGGCCCACCGACGTCCCCATCGCCGCCTTCTACGAGGGGCTGCTCGAACGCCTGCGCCCGGACGTCGTCCTGATGAACCATGTCGCACACACCGTGGGCGTGACGCACGCACGCCTCTCCGCGCCTCCGCCCGCCGTCGGCATCGCTCACTCCTGGCACAACATCACCTACGCCCCGCCCGAGGAGGTCGAGCGCCGGCACGAGGTCACCGCGGAGGCCATCGGAGGTCTTGCCGCCCTGGTGACCGGGTCGCGCCACGCCATGGAGGAGGGACGGCGGCTCGGCCTTCGTTACCCATCTCGCGCCGAGGCGATCCACTATCCGCTCCAGCCCACCTACCTGGAGGCGGGCGTGGAGGTCGACTCCGCGGAGCGGCGGGGGGTGCTCTTCCTCGGCAGTCTCATTCCCCGCAAGAACCCGGAGGCGTTGGTGAAAGCGGCGGGGCGGCTCCCCGGCGTCCCGGTCGTGCTGGCGGGGGAGGGCGAGCTCGAGCCCATCCTGCGGGAGTCGATCTCCGAGCTGGGCCTCGCGGACCGTGTCAGCCTGGTGGGCCACTTCCCCCCCGCCGAGCATCTGCGTCGCGTCCGCGACCTGCTGCTTGGCGCGGAGGTCATGTGCCTGCCGAGCCGCAGCGAGTCGTTCGGCCTCGCCTACATCGAGGCGCTCGCCTGCGGCACCCCGATCGTCGGCTTCGGTCCCACCGTCGGCGAGATCCGCGATGCGATGGGCATTGAGGTGGGCGAAGCGCTGGACGACCCCTCGCCGGGGGAGATCGCCGCCGCGATCGAGCGGGTCACCGCCTCGAGCTGGGACCGCGAGCTGCTCCGCCGCGCCGCGATCGACACCTTCGGCCTCTCGCGGGTGAGCGAGCGCTACATCGAGCTGCTCGGCCGCGCCAGCCTGGAATCGAGCATGGCATGAGCGCCTCGCCGACTCGGTCGACCGCGGTTTGCGTGCTCGGCATGTCGCGCAGCGGCACCTCCCTGACCGCCCGGGTGCTCGAGCTGGCCGGCGTCTACCTCGGCTCTGAGGACGACCTGCTCGGTGGCGAGTTGAGTCAAATCCCCGCCAAGGACCGGGGCAGGGCGGGGGAGGCCAATCCGGGGGGCTTCTGGGAGCACTACCGGCTGATGCGCCTCAACGAACGGATCCTGCGGCGCCTCGGCGGGAGCTGGCGGGAGCCGCCCGAGCTCCCCCCCGGCTGGGAGACGTCCGTCGATCTGGACCGGGAGCGGGAGGAGGCACTTGAGCTGATCGAGGAGACGTTCGCCGGGCACGACCTGTGGGGCTGGAAGGACCCGCGCAGCTCCCTCACGCTGCCCTTTTGGCAGCAGCTTCTCCCCGACCTGCGTCACGTCATCTGTCTGCGCAATCCGCTCGACGTCGCCCTCTCCCTGCAGAAGCGCGACGGCATGGCGGTCGAGCAGGGCCTCGAGCTCTGGCGCGCTTATGCCTCCGCCTCGCTCGTCAACACCGCCGACCGTCCTCGGGAGCTCGTTCCCTATGAGGCCTATTTCGACGACGCTGAGGCCGTCTCCACGCGTCTCGCCCGCTTTGTCGGGCGGGAGGGCGCGTTCGCAACCGGCGGTGCGGTGGGGGAACTGCATGAGGCAGTCGACCGGCGACTCTGGCGCCAGCGTACGGCCGCGAAGGCGGTGGCGGACGACGACCGCGTTCCGGCCGAGGTCGCCGATCTGTATCGATTCGCGGTTCGGCTTTCGGGCTGAAGCCCGCTAGTCCCAGCGCTGAGCATCCAGCCGCGGTCCCCAGCGTCGCCAAAGCAGCTCGAGGTTGGCCTGCTTCGTCCTTCCGGCCTCCTCGTGGGGGATCGTGCGGCGAGTCGACACCGGGCGGTGGACGGCGATCGAGCGACCGCTGCAGACCGAGGACAGACTCGCCGCGCGCAGCTTCAGGCAGAGGTCGACGTCCTCGCAGCCGTAGAGGAAGCCGTGCGTGAACCCGCCGACCTGCCGGTGGGTTGGGCTCGCGATCAGCAGGCAGGCGGCGGCGATCGCATCGCACTCGACGTCCTCGCCGAGGCGCTCGTCGAGCGGATCCTCCTCCCATCCGCGCAGCACGGGAACGAGGCGGCTACCGTCACCCTGCGCGAAGGCAAGGCCGCGGTGCTGTACGCCGTAGCCGTGCGCGAAGTCCCTGCCGTGCTCGCTGTCCGGGCAGACCAGCGTCGCCCCGACCGCCCCCGCCCCCGAGGCGCGATGGCAGGCGACCAGCTCGCGCAGCCAGCCCGGCTCGAAGGGCTCGACGTCGTTGTTGAGGAAGAGCAGCAGCTCGCCGCCGGCGATCTCCGCCCCCTGGTTGTTG
>DASSXC010000289.1:0-11410 GCA_035704205.1 Solirubrobacterales bacterium
ACTGGGACCCCCACGCGCGGGGAACGATCGTCGGCCTCACCCGCGGCAGCGGTCGCGCCCATCTGGCGAGAGCGGCGCTCGAGGCGATCGCCTACCAGACGGTCGACGCGGTGCGGGCGGAGGAGACCGCCTGCGGCGAGCGACTCGCCGAGCTGAAAGCCGACGGGGGCGCCGTCGTCAACCGCTGGCTGATGCAGTTCCAGGCCGACCTGCTCGGCGCCCCGGTCGTCGTGCCGGAGATCGCCGAGACGACCGCCCTCGGCGCCGCCTACCTGGCCGGGATCGCGACCGGTTTCTGGAGCGCCGAGCAGGTCGGTGAGATGTGGCGAGAGGCGGCTCGCTACGAGCCGGCGATCGGCGAGGACGAGCGCGAGGCCCTGCTCGCTGATTGGCGTCGAGCGCTGGAGCGCTCCCGCGGTTGGGCCAGCTGAGAGCCCGCGTAACCGTCCCTCTGACCGGGGGTACGCAGAGCGACGGCCTTCGGCCGTCGCCGACCTCCATGTCCGACATCAAGCCACAGGTCTACAAGGACGACCGTCCTGCCTCGTATTTCGACGAGTTCCACGCGGCCGCTCGCAAGGGCGTGGGCTGGACGTACCCCTTCGTCCGCCTGCTGGTCAGCCTGCCGACGCTGCTGATCTACCGGGTGCGGGCAATCGGCGTCGAGAACGTGCCGAAGACCGGCCCGCTGCTGCTCGCGCCGAACCATTTCAGCCAGATGGATCACTTCTTCGTCGGCCTCTACCTGCGCCGGCAGATCCGCTTCATGGCCAAATCGCAGATGTTCGGGCCGCCGCTCCTCACCTACGTCTACAAGCACGGCGGCGTCTTCCCGGTACGCCGCGGCCAGCACGACGAGGAGGCCTTCAGGACCGCCTTCACGATCCTCGATCAGGGCGGCATGCTGCTCGTCTACGCCGAGGGGGGCCGCTCGCGCAGCACAGCGCTTGGCGAGCCCAAACCGGGGATCGGCCGGATCGCGCTGGAGTCAGGCGTGCCGGTCGTGCCGGTCGCCGTGTACGGCTCGGCCAGGGTGCGTCGCTGGAAGCGCTTCCGCTTCCCCAAGGTCACGGTCCAGTTCGGCGAGCCGATCGCCTTTCCGGTGGAGGAGGCGCCCAGCCGAGAGCGGCAGCTCGAGGTGGCGACCGAGGTCTTCGACCGCGTGCGCGAGATGTACGAGGGAATCGCTAGTCGTAACGGGCGGCGAGCTTCTCGAAGAAGCTCGGATCGTGTCCGGGCGTGACGATCGCGTCCGGGTACTCGCGGCGGAACAGCTTCAGCTCCTGAAGCGAGCGCCGGTAGTTGTGGGCGTCGAAGGGGCGGGGGGCGAGCGGGGCGTCGCCGTCGAGCTGGGCTTCGGTGTAGGTGGCATCGCCGCCGACGACGAAGTCGCGCTCGGCCAGGTGGGCGATCACCGAGATGTGGCCGGCGCTGTGGCCCGGCGTGTAGGCGAGGCGGATCGAGCCGTCGCCGAAGAGGTCGAAGCAGCGGGCGAAGCTCGAGTAGGAGTCGATCCCGCCGCGGTCGAAGTCGACCGTGCGGTAGTCGAAGGCGTAGTCGAAGTGAGCGCGCCGGTAGCCGTTCAGCAACGGTTTCGGCCCGACGGTCGCGGCCTCCCACTCGACCTCGCTGACGATGAAGGTCGAGCTGGGGAACTCGGAGATCGCCGAGCTGTGGTCGAGGTGCAGGTGGGTCATCACCACGACCGGGATCTCGCCTGGATCGAGGCCGCGCGAGCGGAGCTGCGCGGGGACGTCTGAGCCGGGCTCCAGGGAGGGGTTTCCGACCCGGGCGCCGACCCGGCCGAAGTTCTCCCGGCCGTCGGTGGCGATCGATGGGTGGAGCCCGGTGTCGACGAGGATCGCGCCGGCGCTGGGGTGGCGGATCAGGAAGGCGGGGCAGGGGACGGTCATCGCCGGCTCGCCGGTGAGCAGCGCGCGGACCAGCTTCAGCGTCTCCAGGCGCCCGCCGGGGCGTTCCATCATCGTCCGCGGCCAGGTCACGGAGCCGGCGATCAGCGGTTCGACGCTGACCGAAGCGCCGGGCGTCCCGCCGGCCAGCGGCTCGTGCAACGGTTTTGCCTCCACGTGCACCTTCATCGCCGCGCCAGGTTATCCCGGAATCGAGGGAAATCGAAGCACCTGCGCGGCGCATCCGACATCGACCACACCAGAGGGGGGTGAAAGTCGGATGCGCGGTCAGCCTCATAGGCTTGTGTGCGATGACGGATCCGCGCTCGTGCATCTTCAGGGACGGCCTGCTCGACGGCCAGGTCTGCCTCGTCTCTGGCGCGGGCAGCGGTCTGGGGCGCGAGACCGCACTCGAGCTCGCCCGCCTCGGTGCCGCCGTGGTCGGCTGTGGGCGCCGTGAGGAGCCGTTGGCCGAGACGGCGGCGCTGGCCGCGGGGCTCGCCGGCTCGTTTGGCCACGAGACGCTCGACATCCGCGAGGAGGAGGGGGTCGAGCGCTTCTTCGACGGCTTGCTGGAGCGCCACGGCCGCCTCGACGTCCTCGTCAACAACGCCGGCGGCCAGTTCCTCGCCCCGGCGGAGTCGATCAGCCCGAAAGGCTTCCGCACGGTGATCGAGCTGAACGTTCAGGGCACCTGGCTTATGACCCACGCCGCGGCGACCAAGGCGTTCATCCCCCAGGGCGGCGGCAAGGTCCTCAGCGTCACCCTCTCGCCGCACAACGGCATGCCGGGCATGGTCCACTCGGGGGCCGCCCGTGCCGCGGTCGAGAACATGATGCGGACGCTGGCGACCGAGTGGGCCCGCTTCGGGATCAAGACCTGCGCCCTCGCCGCCGGCCAGTTCGCCACCGAGACGCTGCTGACCAAGTATCCGCAGGTCGTCGTCGACAACCTGGAGCGCTCGATCCCGATCGGCCGCGCCGGCCAGGCCGAGGAGATGGCCTGGCTGGTCGCCTACCTGGCCTCGCCGGCCGGCGACTTCTTCTCCGGCACGACGATCACGATCGACGGCGGCCGCGACAACTGGGCCGGCCCCTGGCCGCCGGAGGCGATTGCCAGGGGCGGCGAGCCGGTGGCCGAGGAGCGCCGCCCCCGCGAGTGAGGGCGGCGCGACCGCAGCTCCTACGTGTACATGCCCCCGAACATCCCGCCGGTCACATTCAGTACCTGGCCGTGCATGTAGTTGGCCAGCGGTGAGGCGAGGAACAGCACTGGGCCGGAGGCCTCGACCGGGGTAGCCGGGCGACCGAGCGGGATGATCGCCGAGGCCATCGCCCGCATCTGCTCGGGGATGCCGAGCTCGATCTTCTCGCCGCCGGGGGCGGTCATCTCGCCGCCCTCCTCTTTGGCGGCGGTCAGCCTGGTTTCGACGAAGCCGAAGGCGACGGCGTTGACGTTGATCTTGAACTGGCCCCACTCCTTGGCCAGGGTTTTGGTCATGCCGACGACGGCCATCTTGGCGGCCGAGTAGTTGATCTGGCCGGCGTTGCCCATCGTCCCCGAGGTCGAGGAGATGTTGATCAGCTTGCGGAAGACCTCTTTGTCTTCGCCCCTCTCCGCCTTGGCGGCCTCGCGCCAGTGGGGGGCCAGGGCGCGGGCGACGCGGAAGGGAACGACGGTGTGGATGTCGAGCATCGCCTGGAACTGCTCGTCGGTCATGCGGTGGGCGACGCCGTCCCAGGTGTAGCCGGCGTTGTTGACGACGATGTCGATCGCGCCGAAGGCGTCGACACCGGCGGCGACGAGCTGGTCGGGGGCGTCGGGCTTGGTCAGGTCACCGGCGTGCACGGCGGTTTCGCCGTCGATCTCGCCGGCGGCCTGCTCGGCGACGTCGGCGTCGAGGTCGTTGATCAGCACCTTGGCGCCCTCGCTGGCGAACAGCTCTGCGGTGGCCCGGCCAATGCCGCGGGCGGAGCCGGTGACGATCGCCGCTTTCCCATCAAGAAGTCCCATCGGTTGCGCTCTCCTATCTAGTCGTGAAGTCGGCCGGGGAGGCTACAAGGAACGGGGAAATCCTGGTTGACCGGCCAGTCGGCCGGATCGGCCCTGACAAAGGCCCGCTTATTCCGTTAGATGCTTGGACCCGTACGTTATTGGCTTTGTGAGTGAGATAATGTCGCCTATTAGTGACATTGATCGCGATCAAAGCGATGGTCACCACGAGTCGAGCGTAAGCGTCTGATAGACAATACGCCGCGCAGCAGAGCGCGACCGCCAGCAAAAAACGTGTCCCGGCCGCTTCACCTCCCATGAGCGGTCGGGGCACAACCTTTGGCGAGTGCCGATTTCCCTGTGGTCAGCGCTGTGAGGTGGCGATCGCGGCCAGGTCCTCCGGCCGCAGCAGGGCCAGCAGGGTGCCGCCGTCGAGGATCGCCAGGCCCCCCTTGCGCAGCTTCACCTTGGCCCCGCTGAGGCGGGCGATCGCGTTGGAGAAGTCGGGCTCGTGGCCGACCAGCAGCACGTCGCCGCGGCCCGCGCTCAACCCAAGGGGGTCGAACCCGCGTCCGCTCAACTCTCCGGCAATCTCGGGCTCGAGGCCGAGCGCCTGGCAGGCGAGCCGTGCCGTGTCGGCGGCGCGAACCTTCGGGCTGGTCAGGCAGGTGTCGATCTTGGCGCCGAGGGCAGCCAGCGCCTGTCCGGCGGCCACGGATTGCCGCTTCCCCTTGTCGGTCAAGCGCCGTGCCGCATCGTCCCCATCGCCTCGCTCGGCGTCGCCGTGTCGCAGCAGGTAAATCACGCCGGCATCGTAGGGGGCGCGCTCACTCGGTGGAGGCCAGCCGCACGCCGCCGTTCTCGCTGATGGTCCAGTGGGGATTGTGGGCGATCTCCCAGGGGTGGCCGTCGGGATCGATGAAAACGGCGCTGTAGCCACCCCAGAAGGTCTCGGCCGGCTCGCGGCCGATGCGGGCCCCAGCCGAGCGGGCCTGCTCCGTGGCGGCGTCGACCTCCTCCGGGGAGGCGAAGTTGACGGCGAGCGTCACGCCACCCCAGCCAGGGGAATCCTCCACGCAACTGTCCTCTGCCAGTCGTCGGCGGTCCCAGAGCGCGACCACCATCTCGCCGGCTTGGAAGAAGACGACGTCGTCGTCTGGCTCGGCTCCGGTGGTCCAGTCAAGCGCTTCATAGAAGCGCCGGGCTCGGGCAAGGTCGGAGACGCCGAGCGTGATCACGTTGACCCTCTGCTTCATCGCTCTCGGTCCGGCGCGGACTGCATCAGCAGGCGGTAGTCGAAGATCCGCTCGAAGCCCATCCCCCTGTAGATCGGTTCGCCCATCGGTGACGCCTGCAGCGAGGCGATCTCGGCGCCCATGTCGAAGCCGGCGTTGACGGCGGTGGCGGTCAGCGTCTTGGCCAGGCCGCGGCCACGAGCCTCCTCGGTGGTGCCGACCCAGTAGATCCCGGCCACGCCCCTGGTGACGATCGTCATCGCGATCGAGGCGGGCTGGCCATCGAGGTGGACGAGGAAGGCGGCGACGTTGTCCGCCCAGAGGCCCTCGTGGGCGTCGTAGTAGGCGAATATTTCGGGTGGGAAGCCATTGCTGAGGTAGGCACTGGCGGCGACTCGCCAGAAGTCGGCGGCGTCCTCGGGCTTGGCGACGCGGCGCAGCTCGGCGCCGGCGGCGACCGGCGAGCTGTCTGCCCGCCGGTCGAGCAACATCTCCGGCGTTTCGTGGACCGGCCTCAGGCCGGTGGTCTCCGCGGCGGCGATCAGCTCGCGGTCCTCCTCCACGTCGGTGCGCGCCCAGATCGCGAAGCCGCGGCCACGGGAGGAGAAGAAGCCCCTTGCGCGCTCGATGAACTCGCCCGGATCGAGACCGTCGTCGGCACGGAAGGCCGCGTTCGAGATGACCGGATGGGTCGAGCGCCCGGCACCGAAGAACCAGCCGTCGGCGGCTTCGATCTCCGCGCCGGGGTCGAGTTCGAAGAGCTGCCGGGAGCTTTCGATCAGGTTGAGGTGTGCCGCTCGCCCTGGCATCAGCAGCCCCCCAATCTCCCCAGCTTCTTCCGATAGATCGACATCGAACGGTGGCGCCAGTCGCCGTGCGTCTGTCGTCGGAGGCTGGGCACGCGCTCACGATGGTAGGGCGAGCTGAGGCTCTCGGCGTGGCCGATCACGTTGCGCGGCTTGATCTGGAAGCGGCAGCGCAGGTAGCGGGTCAGCCGCAGCGAGGCGCGCAGCTGGCGGCGGTTGCCGAGCACGTCCGCGTCGCTGAACCCGGCGTGCTCGATGCCGATCGCGGTCCAGTTGAGGCCGACGGTGTGGCGGCAGCGCGTCCGCGGGTTGACGAGCTGGAAGATGCGCCCGGAGGGGGCGACGACGAAATGCGCGCAGACGTTGGGCAGCTCGTGCAGCTCGGGGTCGGGTGCGTCCTCGGCGAACGTGTCGTGGACGGCGGCAGCGGTGGCGGCGACGGCGACATGCTCGACGATCACGCGCGGATGGCGCAGCCGCCAGGTCCGTTCGCCGTAGTGACGCTGCGAGTAAGCGACCATCTCGTGCTTGCGCTTGGGGGAGAACGGGATCAGCCAGCGGGTGATTTGGGGGCGCAGCTGTCGCGGCGAGGTGGCGTGGGACGCGGGTTCCCAAGGCAAGGCGAGGGCGCAGAGCGCCAACGCGAGGATCGCGGCGGTGCGGGCCCCGATGCTCAGGAGCCCGCGCCCATCGCTCGCACGCTCAGCGGATCGCCGGTCGAGGCCAGGTAGGCGTCGAGCGCCTTCGATTTCTGCGTGTCCTCGTAGACCTCGTAGTCGCGCAGCTTGCCCCAGGAAATGTGCCCCCAGATCACGTAGCGGTTCTCGTAGACCCGTTTCCCGTCGGGGGAGTCGAGGTGGTCGGTGCCGCGAATGCAGATCGTCTGCTTCCAGGGGAATCCCTTCAACACGACCTCGTCGGGTGAGATCTGCAGGCCGGCGTCGGCAAACCGCCGCAACCACGGCTCCAGTTCGGCCTTGCCGTTGAACTCGCCTCCCCAGGAGCTGTCGCCGGGAAAGCGAAACCGCACATCCTCAGCGTCCATTTTCAGCGTCGGCCCCAAGTCGCCGGCACTCGCCCTCGTCATGTTGCGCGCGATCATTTTCTTTGCCAGCCACGAAAGCATCGGACGCCTCCTTTTTGCGAGGATCGGTCTGTCGGAACCTAGCGCGACCGGAGGGAGTTGACCACGTGATCTACCTGGGTTGGGTCTGGAGGAGAAAACCGGGAGCCATATTTGCGCTCAACGACCAAATCCTTGACGACCCCACCGGGGCCGAGGAGGCCTGGAGGGATTCGGTGAGGAGTGATACCGCGCCTGGTGAACGACGAGGACACCCTGCGTGCTGCCTACGACGCTTTCAATGCCCGCGATGTTGAGGCGGCGATCGAGTTAATGCACCCCGAGGTCGACTGGCCAAACGCGTGGGAGGGGGGCCGGGTGGTGGGTCGCCGAGCCGTAGCCGACTACTGGCGCCGCCAGTTCGAGGAGATCTCGAGCACGGTCGAACCGGAGCGCTTCAGCCGGGAGCCCGACGGCAGCATCACCGTCACCGTCCACCAAGTCGTCCGCGACGCAGAGACCGGTGAGCTCCAGGCCGACACCTATGTCGTCCACCGTTACCGTCTGGAGAGCGGGTTAGTGGTCCGCATGGACGTGCGGGAGAGCCCAGCCTGATGTCGAACCCGAGGCTCGTTCACCCCTAGCCCGGAGTAGCGCTAATCGTGCGCACGATTAGCGCTATTACCACTTGAACGCCCAACCCTACAACCCCATCAATTTGCCGAGGATCTCCTTCATGAGCGGCGAGCATGGCACGGCAGGGCACGCGGGATCATCCGAGGACAAGGATTCCCCGCAAATGAGCTTGTTTGAGGGCGGAGGCGATGGCCAGCCGTGATCGCCGGTGATCCGGCTGATGTGTCCGGATTGTGTCCGCAGCCTCAGTCCGTCTCGCTATCGATGAGACGCTGGCAAATCAACGGTTCGCTGCGCTGCTCGTCTCCCATTGACTTTGACGATCAGATGAGCTTGGCCGGGGCCCAGCCGCTCTCGCGCCTTTGCCGATAGCTCTAGCTCGGTCGCGTTTCCTCCTCTGAGCGTGCCCCCGACCTTGCGGCCGCTTCGGGCGGTCTTGGCTCCTCGCTTTGCGACGAGCACGGCGCGGCAGTCAAATCCGCACCTTATGGAGGCGACTCCCTGCGCAGAGATCGATGCTTGAACCAAGGGCGGAGGCCCGCACCGATCGTTCTTGGGGCCGTCAGCCCGACGGATTCGACCCACGACGGCAACGGCCGTTTGTCCATCCGCCTGCCAGATGGCGTGGCCGTAGGGCGAAACGGCGGCCTCCAGAGTGAAGGCGGTTCCCGGTCCATAGCGCGTATCGGCCACACGGAGATATTTGCCGGTGAAAACCGGATCAATGACAGTTGCTTCGTTGCGACAGCCATCGATGTACTTGGGCTCGGTAATCGACATGCATCGTCTGCCGGAACGGGTTGCGCAGGCCGCAAGCTGGGTTTGATCGAAGTCCCCATCCCATCCGCCGGTCCAGGTCGCGAGAAGCGGGGTCACAAGCTCGTTCGCCCGGATTTCTCCCTTCACGGACGGCGGCGCGGTGACGTTGAGATTGCCATGCCAGAGAGGGCTCAGTCCAGACGCGCTCCCTATAGAGACTCGAAAGACGGTGTTGGCCGGCGCGTTGCCCGTGCCTATTTCTCCGCCGGTCGCGAAAGACTGGCAGCTGGACAGGTCCGGTGTGCAGGCCTCCCAAGACCAATCCGGGCTGAAGGGCCCTGGCGGGGAATTGACGAATAGCCTGCCGCTGCCGTCGTTATTCAGGAGCGGCTGCATGTCCACGCTTTCAGCGGCTGAGGCCGTGCCTGGGACTCCCCCACTGAGGCAAAGAAGGAAAGCCAGAAGCGCCCCTGTACTCGTGAAGATCCCCCTGCCCACTCACAGCCATCCTATCGCTGGCTGGCGCTACTGTTTTGGCATGGAAGTATCGCCAACCAAGCGAGTCGAGTTCGACAGTGAGCTGCTCGATCGTCTGCATGAACGTCGCCCAGAGATGAGCGACCGCGAGCTGCTCGAGTCGATGGCGAGGATTACCCTCGGCCGCGAAACCCTGCGACGCGTTCAGGAGCGCAACACGCTCCCCGAAAACGAGGCAATCGAGCTTGGCGTCAAAGCCGTGCATGAAGCCCGGCAGCAGACTGATCGCTAAATCCGACTAGTTGCTTGGTAGGTTGCTGTGTCTGGCTATGCCGTCGATAGCAATCTCGACTCTCTTATTGATCATCCATTCGGAAGGCGTTTCACCTTCAGCTTTGGCCGCCAGCTCGATGTAGTCGAGCGCAGCATCGAGCAGAGGCCAGAGTGCCTCGCGTCTATCGGTCTGCGGCAGGGTCAGTAGGCCGGTGTGGAGATCGACCTGCCGGTAGAGCGCAACGAAATCTGCTTCGTCATTGGTGACGAAGACAGCTTCCTCATCGATGACCAGCTTATGCAGGATCTTGTCGGCAGCGCCAAGCAGGCCGCGATCTCGATTGCAGGTCGCCCAGTAGCCGCGACGGTTGGCTCGCGCTACGAGGGTTGGCGACAAGCACTCATCGATCCAGAGCTTCACGCCGTCGCGGCGCGGCCAGCGGAACGGGTTCGAGGGTTGTCGGCCGGACGCCCTCGCCGTGGATTTCCTTTTGCCCACAGGACGGCAACGTCATACGCCTCCTCAGGGATGTGGGGGTAGTCCTCCCTGAGCGCTTTGCGACTCTCCCTGCCCTCGACAAGCTGGGCCAGGGTCCGCACGGGGACGCGCGTCCCTCGGACGACCGGGACGCCCCCCATCTTGCCTCGATCGACCTCGACATATTTCTCACGCAAGCGCACATAGTCGAATGCCCGCCTGGCGACATCAGCCGCATTCTCGGTCATCGCAACCCGCAGAGCACGGGAAAGCTCAAACTCCTCCGCCTTGGCGGGATTCCGCTTGACGATCCAGTTTCGGACCTCGCGCTTGAGCTTGATCGAGAGGCTGATTGGCAGTTCCGAGAGCAGCGCCAAAGCCGCTGCCTCATCAGCCGCCAACAACGTCCGTCCCCGCTGTCGCCTTGCCTTTGCGACCCGCTGCTCAAGCGCCTTGTTTACGGCATTGATCGAGACGCCGCTGATCTCAGCGATCTCATTTCTCGTCAGGAGGGGGGAATCTTTTATCCGTGAAGCCATAAATCCGTACCTCGCAAGGCATAGATTACATTGCCGTCGGACGGAATCTTGAAGAGCCGTGATTCGGGACGTGGATTAGGCGCTGACTGCATCATCAACTGCCCGGATCAAAGCGTTGATCGCCTTGGCCAGCCGAGTAGCGCGAGGGAAGAAGCGATCTCGTTTCCCGATTTTCTTGCGACTCAGTAGTCCCAGACGCTCAAGTGAAGCGATATCCGCCTCAATCGCAGGACGCGACTTACCAGCCATGCTTGCGAGCTGAGCAGCGGAAAAACCGTCCTTTGGCGGAATCACCCGTTGCGTTTTTGGTCCCCAAAGACACACAAGCAACCTTCGTCTCGGGCCGTAACCGAATAGCCAATCAGCGACGCCAGTTGGCTTTGGGCCGCCACGTGTCTGTCGTGCCTCTCCGTCTGCTGCCAAATGTAAAGTCTAACTTTACAATGCCAAGGCCGATAATCAGTCCGCTGTCGCTTGTTGGCTTGCTTTGGACTGCAAGCGGCATCGACCGGATTCCGGCCGATGGCTGGCCGCTTGAGGGAGCAATTGAGGAGTTGGCGAGCGATCTGGCAATGGTTCCCGCCCTGGCACCTGCAGTTCGAGCGCTACTAACGAGCCGGATCCGGGCCGACAGGAGAGTCGCTAGCTTGCGTTCAGTTCTTTGCGAGGCCGCCGCGACTGGCGCAATCAAGCCGCAGGGCAAGGGCGCCGGAGCGTCCTACCGGGCACAGAGTGATTGGCTGCAGCGACACAGGGATTTGCTCCAGCATCTCGACGCAGATGAACGCGCCGCTCTTGCCCACTCGGCTCAACGGCTGGTAGCGCTAACGACCATTTGGTCGAAGAAATGGGTGGCTTGAGGGCCATGAAGATCTACTGCTGGCGCATCAGGAATCGCCCGCTGCCAACGGTTTACATGTTGGAGCCCCTTGAGAGCCCAGGCAGGCTTGTGGCGACGTCGGTTTGGGCGCATTAGTTTGGCGTCAACCGCGAAGCGTCGATCAGGACGATGAACCGTTGCTCCCTCCCATCGCTTGTGATCGGGCGCATCGACGATGCAACGCCAGTCGACGTATGTAACCCGATTCAATGCTCTACTCATATGTTGAGTACTGGGATAACGCGCAGCAGGATCTACCTGCAGCGCTTTATTGATCACCGAACGAAGACCGCGGGGCACCCAGGGAGCGTGGGTCAAATGAGTTGGTCGGGGTGCGGGTCTTCCCGTGGCGAGCCGCGAT
>DASSXC010000290.1:0-3020 GCA_035704205.1 Solirubrobacterales bacterium
ATCCGGGTTCTCGACAGGGAAACGGGCGAGCTGATTCGCCAGCTGGTCCTCGACCCCAGTCGCGACTACCAGCCGATCGGAGGGGGTTGAGGTGTCTACGATGTCCCGCGACATCTGTCTCCGATGTCGCGACACATCACACTAATCGGGGAGACAGGATTTGAACCTGCGACCGCTCGGCCCCCAGCCGAGTGCGCTACCAGACTGCGCCACTCCCCGTGGCTACTACGCATTCTGACGGATTGCGGCAAACTGTCGATGCGTCGCGGGTCGCACGTAAAGGCGACCGAGCCATGCGGTGGTAGCTCAACGGTAGAGCCTCGCCCTTCCAAGGCGATGATGCGGGTTCAATTCCCGTCCGCCGCTTAGCCGGACCGACCTAAGGGAACGTCTGTTCGTATCCCTACCCTGCGGACATGAGGACGTGTGGGCGATGCCGAGAGACGAAACCGCTCGAGGAATTCGCTTGGCGTCGAAAGACCCGTGGGCAGCGCGATAACTACTGCCGCCCTTGCCGAACCGCTTACAAGCACGAGCACTACAGCAGGAACCGCCAGCGCTACATCGACTCTGCCCGGCGTCGTAGGCAAAAGGTCGTCGCCGAGCGTTTGGCCTATCTCGTCTCCTTTCTTCGAGAGCACCCTTGCGTCGACTGCGGAGAGGCAGATCCCGTCGTCCTGGAGTTCGACCATTTGCGGGACAAGGAGTTCTCGATCGGCGCCGGGATCCGCGAGCGGCCATGGAAGGCGGTACTCGAGGAGATGGCGAAGTGTGAGGTCGTCTGCGCCAATTGCCATCGGCGGCGAACCAACCGCCGCGGTGGATTTATCCGAGCGACGATCGCTGCCGATATGGCCGGGAGATGGGATTCGGCGGACAACAGCGGGCTGCCGTCGCCGTCGCCTTCGCAGCGGTCGCACTGGTCCTCGCAGCCGTTGCCTTCGGCACCGGTGTGGTTGACCGGGGGCAGAGTGGCTCGGGGGGTCGTTCGGGTGAGGGCTCGGCAGCCGGTGGCGAGAACGGTGCGCGGCTGATCGACTGGCCGCTCTTCGGGCGGGTGCCGGAGCGGACGCACTACCTGGCCGACGAAGCTCGCGACCTCGACCCGCCGCTGCGCGAAGCGTGGTCGATCAACACGCACGCGCTGATCGAGTTTCCGCCGGCGATCGCGGACGGCGTCGCCTACATCGCCAACAAGTACGGCAACGCGAGGGCGATCCGGCTCCGCGACCACAGGGTCCTCTGGGAACGGGTGACCGACAGGAAGCTTTCCGGGCCGCCGACCTTCGTAACGGCGCCGGTCTACCACCGAGGCCGCGTCTACCTCGCCTTCCTCGACGGCGACCTGGTCGCAGTCGATGCCGACAGCGGCGAGACGGCCTGGAAGCGCAACCTGCACGCCCACCTCGAATCCTCCCCCCTCGCCGTCGGCGACAACCTCTACCTGGGCGACGACAAGACCGACCTGGTCTCGCTGCGGGCCGCCGACGGCAAGGTCCGCTGGCAGTTCAACTCGCCCGGTGCGATCAAAGCCAGCCCCAGCTACCACGGCGGTCGGGTCTGCGTCGCCGACTACCAGGCGTCGATGTACTGCGTCGATGCCGGCAGCGGCCGCGTCCTCTGGCGGACCAACACGAGCAAGCTGCCGCCCTTCGGCGACGGCGGCTTCTATTCCTCGCCGGCGATCGCCTTCGGCCATGTCTACGCGGCGCGCGACGACGGCACGGTCTATGCCTTCGACGAAAAGACCGGCAAGGTCGAGTGGTTCTTCCCGACCCACGACTTCATCTACGGCTCGCCCGCGGTCGCGCACGTGCCGGGCACTCCGCCGAGCGTCTACATCGGCTCCTACGACGAGCACTTCTACGCCCTCGACGCGCTCAGCGGCAAGCAGCGCTGGCGCTTCGACGTCGGCGGAGCGGTCCCCGGCACCGCAGCGGTGATCGGCCACACCGCCTACACCTCGAGCTTCAAGACGCGGGAGACGATCGGGATCGACGTGCGCAACCACCGCAAGACGTTCTCCCTTCGCGAGGCCGGCTACACCCCGGTCGTCTCCGACGGCCGGCATCTCTACTTGGTCGGCTATTTCGAGCTGATCGGGCTGAAGCCGGCGCGGCGCTGAGCGCGCCCCAGAGCCGGATCTCACATCCGTCCCCGCTCGCCCGTTGTATGTGGAAGGTGAAGCGAGAAGATCTCAACTTCGAAGTCGACGGCGATGCCTGCGCGGCCTGGCTCTATCCCGCGGCGGGTGGCAACGCCACCGTTCCGGCGATCGTCATGGCGCACGGCCTTTCCGGAACCCGTCGGGACCGACTGGGACCGTTCGCCGAGCGCTTCGCCGCCGCCGGAATCGCCGCTCTGCTCTTCGACCACCGGGGCTTCGGTGACAGCGCGGGCGAGCCCGACCTCTTCCACCCCGGGCGCCAACTCGACGACTGGCGTGGCGCAATTGCCTGTGCCCGCTCGCTTCCCGGAATCGACGCCGAGCGCATCGCGACCTTCGGCTCCTCGATGGGCGGCGGCAACGCCCTCGCCGCGGCGGCGGACGATCCGCGCATCGCCGCTGCCGTGAGTCAGGTGCCCTTCCTCGACATCCTGCGCCAGGCCCATCGCTCCTCGCCGAGGGTCACCGCTCGGGCGCTGCTCGCAGCGGCCGTCGGCCGCCACCTGCCCGCCGTCGGCCGACCCGACGAGGCGGCGCTGATCAATGCACCCGGCGCCGAGGCAGGCTGGCGCCACGTCGTCGCAAGCGGCGAGGACTCGCGCTGGCGCAACCGAGTATCGGCGCGCTGGCTCCTCGGTCGCCCTTACCGTCCCGCACGCCACGCCGCGCGACTGCACTGCCCCTGGCTCGTCTGCGTCGGCGAGGCGGATCGGGTCGCCCGGCCGGGGCCGGCGATCGCGGCCGCACGGCGCGCCCCATTCGGCGAGCTGCGCACCTACCCCGGGGTCGATCACTTCGACATCTACGACGGACCCCAGCATGAGGCGGTCGTCGCCGACGAGGTCGCCTTCCT
>DASSXC010000291.1:0-7058 GCA_035704205.1 Solirubrobacterales bacterium
CGACTGGCAAATGGGGGACTGAGACGCTGACCGGTTCTGTTTCTGGAGATCCACACGCAATGGTGGATCCGACGAACAAAACCGTTCATGTTTTCTACCGCACCCCTAGCGGTACTCTCGGCCACAACTGGTATACTCCAGGGAAATCGACGAGCTGGGGTAGCGAGACGCTGAGCGCATCCGTTGCGGGTGAGCCATACCTGATGGCAGATGCCAAAGGTGGATTGAACGTCTTCTACCGGACCTCCTCCAGTAGCCTTGGCCATACTTGGTGGGAAGCTACCACTGGTAAATGGGGAAGTGAGACGCTGGCAGGAAGTCTCGACACGTCGGAAACCATGGGTATACATGGAGTAGCACAGTCCAATGGTGCCTCCGACATCTTCTATCGGACGGCCAGCGGCGGACTGGGTCATAATTGGTACGTACAGAGCTCTGGTTGGGGCAACGAGGTACTTTCCGGCTCGCTCTGATTGAGTTGATTTGGTATCCCTCCGCGGTCGGTTCAAGCCGGTCGCGGAGGGCTATGACTGCCTCAAGGTCCACTCCAGCGGTCGCCGCATCGTCTACGTCCCCGACCTCGTCCTCTTCCACTTCGAGTCCTCGCGCCGCGTCGCCGCGGTCGACCCCTACAACAACCCGAACCTGCACCGCGGCGTACCACGCCTAACGGCCAACTTCGGCTGGGCGCGACGCAAACGAATGCAGCTCCCCTGGCAGCTGCGCCAGCGTCTCTCAGCCTGAGCCCGCTCATCTAGTCTGGCTGGGCCCTCGACCCAGCACGGAGAAAGCTGACGCCGAGAGCGAGCGAGATCAGCCAGGAGGCATACATCGGCCAGAGCCATGCCAGGCGCAGGCAGTCGGGGTCACCTCCGTAGCGGAGAAGAAGCACCGCCATGAGCAACGGAATCGCGCTTGCGGCCAAGGAAAGCAGCTGCACCCCGAGGACGTAGCGTCGGACGATAGGTGGATCTGAGGGGCGGATGACCACATAGCCAATCAGGGCCGGAATGAGGATCAGAACCGCGATCGCAGCGTCGACATTGGCCGGGACACTCATTTGGTCGCGCCAAAAATAGAAAGCCGTGGCCAATGCCGCGATCACGACCGCAGCACCAAACATCGGCAGAACGGTTGCGCGGGACGGAGCGAAAGTCGCTATCAGATCGACTCCGAGAGGGCGGCGACCCGATACATAAAGATGGGCAAGCCCCCCCTCCTCGTCGATGTACTGATCGGGACGTAGGCCGACGGCCTCTGCTGCCTTTGAATCCGGGTCAGGTTCGGAATCGGAATCCCCTGGCTTGACAATCGCGGACTCCTCGCTGAAGAGGTAGTAACGCGGCTCAAGCGACCGGATCGTAAGAACCGGAGGCGCTTCGACCTCAGCGTGAAAGTTGGCATCGGCGCCGATATGCCAGAGGGGGATGTACGCGGCAGGATGAAGCCAGGCAAGAGAGCGCAATAAGCGGATGTGGCGGCGCTCGGTGTCGAAGTTGCGGATCAGATATTCGACCTTGCAGACGGTTCGCACCCCTAGGTCGTGGGCACGAATCGGGTACCAGAGAACGGTCGCGTCGGTGAGCATGGCAGCGATATCGAGGACACGCTCGACCCGCGGATCCGAAAGGTCGCCCTCAAGTCCAGCATGAAACCTCTCGAACGCATTCTCGAGATGCGTCTCTGGGCCACGAGCAAGGGTGGAGAGGGCGTCGTGAAAATCTGCTGCATTCAATGAGCTCGGACTGACCTTCTCGACGAGGGCGAGCAAAAGGGCCTCGTCGACGATTCCGTTCTGTTCGCTGGTCAGCAGGGGAAGACTCGTGCCGTCGCTGTGTCTGAAGTCGAAGCGGTAGAGGGGAGGCCACTTGGGGAGCACCGAGATGGGAATGAAGGCACCGGCGTCAGACTCAGGAACGGTGAAGTCGACGCTCAGGGAATTGAGCAGCAAGCGACGATCTCGATAGGAGACCCTTTGGACACGGCGGTGAACCCAGTCGCAACCGGGCAGGACGAGATCTGGCGCTCGGCACCCTGCGTCCCTCAACTCGTCGTGAGATGCAGAACTCATCGCACCTGCCCACGCGTTGACGCGGTGTTAGTCGACAGGCCGGTAGCTGGCGTTGCGGGTGCCATTGACCCGCTTACCCCGAATTACCCTGATCCGCTCGGGATGGCGGTAGTAGACAGCACGCACACCGCCACCCGAGACCTGGCCGACGATCGGCAGCTTCTTCGCCTTGACGAAGCGATCCAACACCGACATCAAAGAGCCCTGCGACATGAGTCAGTCCCTCCGCAGGTCTGTCGAGGTCAATCGGGAAGCAATCATCCGCGGCAGGCTATCGCGGCTGCAACGCTGCTGCGGAACCGGCGTCAGTCCTCGCGGGCCCCGACGCTGATGGGACAAGCGCCGCATGCCACCGTTGGTTCGCCAGCGCACAGGATCATCCTGCTCGGTAGCTCGGACGGCAATTGCGTCATGAGATTCCACTTGGTAAGTGAAGCAGGCGCCGCACACCGCCTGGAGCGGTGACAGGCGCCACTCCTCTAGCCCTGTCCGGTCGGCTGCTTGCCGCGTTGGCCTGGTGCCGCGCCGACGCGGTAGTCGCCGCGGCTGAGCGTGTGCTCGAGCCAGACGTAGAGGACGATGAAGAGGTAGCGGCTGCCCATCTCTTTCATCGCCAGCTTCGCTTCGCCGGCGGTGCGGTTGGTCCAGGAGGTCGGGATCACCTCGTAGCTGTGGCCGCGGACGATCGCCTTCAGCGGCATCTCGACGGTCAGGTTGAAGTGCTTGGAGAGCAGCGGCTGGATCGTCTCGATCACCTCGCGCCGGTAGCCCTTGAAGGCGTTGGTGGTGTCGTTGTAGCGGTGGCGGAAGAGGATGCGGATGAACCAGTTGGCGAGGCGGTTGATCGTCAGCTTCAAGCGCGGGTAGTCGTAGACGTGGGCGCCGGGCATGAAGCGTGAGCCGAAGGCGCAGTCCCAGCCGCCTTCGAGCAGGCGGTGGTAGCGGACGACGTCCTCCGGGTCATCGGAGGCATCGGCCATCGCGATCACCACGGCGTCGCCCTCGAAGAGGTCGAGGCCGGCGCGGATCGCCATGCCGAAGCCCTTTTCGTAGTGCGAGGGCCGGCAGCGCACCCGCGGGTTGCGCTCCGACATCGCGCCCACCACGGCGGCGGTGGAGTCGCTGCTGCCGTCGTCGACGACGAGCACCTCGTAGTCGATGCCCTCCCGCTCCAGCACGGCGACGATCCCCTCCACGGTGCGCTGCACCGAGCCCTCCTCGTTCTGAGCGGGGATGACGACCGAGAGCTTCACGCCGGCGCAGCCGTCCAGCGCTCGAGGTTCTGCTCGTACATCTCACCGAGGATGTCCTCGACCCCGTAGCGCAGCTTCCACTCGGGGTAGTCGGCTTCGAACGGGGCAAGATCGGAGATCCACCAACGGTGGTCGCCGATCCGCGGCTCCTCCCCCATCTTCCAGTCGAGCTCGCGGCCGGAGACGCGTTCGCAGATCTCGATCGCCTCCAGCATCGAGCAGTTGCTGGCCCGCCCGCCGCCGATGTTGTAGACGGCGGCGGCGCGGGGCGCGCGGCGGAAAGCGTCGAAGGCGGCGATCAGGTCGGCGCTGTGGATGTTGTCGCGGACCTGCTTGCCGGCGTAGCCGAAGACCGTGTACGGGGTGCCGGTGACAGTGCACTTCATCAGGTAGGCGAGGAAGCCGTGCAGCTTCGCGCCGGCGTGCTGGGGGCCGGTCAGGCAGCCGCCACGGAAGCAGACGGTCGGCATCTCGAAGTAGCGGCCGTACTCCTGCACGAGCAGGTCGGCGGCCGCCTTGGAGACGCCAAAGAGGGAGTGGGTGGAGGAGTCGATCGACATCGAGGTATCGATACCGCGGTGGTAGCGATGGTCCTCGGGCAGCTCCAGGCGAAGCTCCAGCTCCTCCAACGGCAGCCGGTTCGGGGTGTCGCCGTAGACCTTGTTGGTCGAGCAGAAGACGAAGGGCGCATCCGGGGCATGGGCGCGGGCCGCCTCGAGCAGGTTGAGCGTGCCGTTGGCGTTGACGCCGAAGTCGGTCTGCGGGTCGCTCGCCGCCCAGTCGTGGGAGGGCTGCGCCGCGGTGTGGACGATCAGCTCGATCTGGCCCGCGTGCGCGGCGAAGATCCGCTCGACCGCCTCGCGGTCGCGGATGTCGACGCTCTCGCTGCGGAACTCGGAGTGGTCCGCGGCGAGGCGCGCGGTGACGTGTGCGGTCGAGGCCTCGGGTCCGAAGAACCGGGCGCGCATGTCGTTCTCCAACCCGATCACGTCGAAGCCCTCGCCGACGAAGTGCCCCACCGCCTCGGAGCCGATCAGCCCCCCTGAGCCCGTGACGATCGCAACCGGCATCCGCTTCTACTCCCTCTCCCCCGCGGGGGCGTCGATGTTCAGTGCAGCCGCGATCCGCTCCTCGTCGCCGGCGATCCACTCGTGGATGTCGGTGAGGACCTGCTTCGCGCTTCGCTGTGGGCGCCACTCGTCCAAGCCGAACAGTCTTGCGCAGTCGGAGATGTAGACGGGGACGTCGCCGGCTCGCGTCTCCTGCACGGGCTCGATCGGCACCTCGTTGCCGCTCAGCTCGCGGCAGATCGCCGTCGTCTCCCGCAGCGAGAGGCTGCACTCGCGACCGCCGCCGACGTTGACGGTGCGGCCGTCCCACTCGCCGGGGGCGAGCAGCTGGCGCTCGACCAGGTCGACCAGGTCCTCGACGTGGAGCAGGTCGCGTACCTGCTTGCCGGCGCCGCCGAAGCCGATGTAGGTGAGCGGCTGGCCGAAGTGGTGGGCGAGCATCCAGTGGGTGAAGACGCCCTGGTCGACCTTGCCCATCTGCCAGGGGCCGGCGATAACCCCGCAGCGGTCGATCGCCGCCCGCACGCCGAAGGCCGCCCGGTACTCCTCGATCAGCAGCTCGGCGGCGAGCTTGGTGGTGCCGTAGAGGGTGCGGGCGCCGCCCAGCGGAAAGTCCTCCGAGATCCCCGCCGCGGACGCGCCGGGGACCGGCTGCTCGTCGGCCAGCTCGAAGCGGGTCTCCGCCTCCTCCAGGGCGAGATCGAGCTGCGGCGCCACTGGGTAGACGCGACTGGTCGAGAGGAAGAGCACGAAGGCGCCGGCGCGGCGCGCCAGCTCCAGGCAGTTGTAAGCGCCGCTGAGGTTGGTGTGGACCAGGTAGGAGGTATCGCCGTCGGTGCCGGACATCACCGAGGGCTCGGCCGAGCACTCGATCAGGGCAGCCAACGAGCCGAACCGCTCCAGGTCCGCCGGCTCGCGCACGTCGCCCCTGACGAACTCGACCCCCGCCGCCTCCAGCCGCGGCAGGTTCAGCTCCGAGCCGCGCCGGTAGAGGTTGTCCAGCACGACGACCTCCCAATCGGGATGGCGCGATGCGAGCGAGACCGCCAGGTTGGAGCCGACGAAGCCGGCGCCGCCGGTGATCAGCAGGCGATTCAAGGGCGGCGAGCCTATCGCGGAAGCATGAACTGGAATTCGCCGACTTCGTCGACGGTGCGGAAATCGCTCAGCACGTAGTTGGAGAGCGGCCGGTCGGGCAGCGGATCGCCGCCGAGCCAGAGGCCGGCGAGGCCGTCGTTGCGGATCGCGCAGGGGCGCGGCGAGGCGCGCAGCTCGTTGACGACGCGCTGCTGGCGCATGCTGTCGAGGGCCTCGATCCAGGCCCCCGGAGCGTCTGGTGGCGGCGGTTCGATCCCCGACCAGAGGTAGAGGCTGTTGACGTTGGGGTAGCCGATGAAGTCGGTGCAGCGGTAGCGGTGCAGGTCTTCGACCAGGCGGGTGTAGCTTTCGTAGTCGGCTTCCGGCAGGCGGAGCTGGCCGGCGCCGGCGAAGGGCAGGCCCTTCCTTTCGTTGTAGATCGCCGCGTTGTTGGCGATCGAGCGCAGGATCGAGTTGATCGCGAAGACGGAAACGAGGGCGACCAGGGCGACCGAGACGACGACTCCGAAGCGCTCCAACGCTCCGCTGCCGCGCGCGGCACTCCACTCGCGCAACGAGGTCAGCGCGTCGCCGAGGATGATGGCGCCGACCGGGACGAAGGTGAGCGAGGCGATTCCGACCTGGCTGCCGGCGACCGGGTAGGCCTGCATCACCTCCAACGCTCCAAGCGCCGGCAACAGCACGCGCAGGAAGCGCTTGTAGGAGGACTCCTCGGCGCCCGTGGGAGGGATGACGGCGATCCAGGCGAGCATCAGCGGCAGCGAGTCGGGGTTGCCGGCGGCGGGACCCACCGAGAAGGGGGTGATCCTCGCCACGGTGAGCCAGATCGTCAGCCCGGCCGCGACACGGAGCAGTCCGGGCCAGATCGAGGGTGCGCCGTCCCTGCCCCAGGTCCGGAGCTGCAGCGTCAACGCCGCACCGGCAACCGCCGCGACCCCCCAGTCGACGACCGCGATCGACATCCCGAACTGGCTCATGTTGACGTCGCGGACCCGGATCGCCTCGGTGACCATGCCGTCGTAGACGTCCGAGAGGCCGGAGCCGTTGAGCACGATCGCCGCCATGATCGCCACGAAGGCGACCGCGAAGCCGGCCAGGGCACCGAGCAGCCACCAGGAGGGTGCGTCGTCGTCCCCCTTGCGGCGCAGACCGAGCGGCCAAGCGGCGACGGCGATCGCGACCAGGGCCAGCACCTCGGCCGCGACCATGTCGCGCACCCAGCCGAGGTTCAGGTCGCGGCCGGTGACGAGGATCGGCAGGATGAGGACGGCGGCGATCGCCGGCCAGCTCAGCCAGCGACGGCTGCGCAGCGGCTCGACCGTCAGCGCGGCGGCGAGCACGACCGCGGCGATGGCATAAGCGCCGAGGTTGACCTTGGTCAGGAAGAGCGCGGCCACCACGGCCCCAGCCGCGGCCCCCATCCAGAGCGGGCGCTTGCCCGGGCCGAAGACGGCGAGCAGGACGAAGGCGCCGAGCAGGAGCACGCAGAGCACCTGCGGGTGCATCGGCTCGTTGGCCAGCACGTAGAGGGTGGCGAAGGCGGCGATCATCGCGGTCACGCCGAGC
>DASSXC010000292.1:0-10257 GCA_035704205.1 Solirubrobacterales bacterium
TCGGGAGCGACGATGGCTGACGACAATCGAGAGCGGGCGGGGATCGAAGCCGAAGGGCTGGTGCGCGAGTTCAAGAACGGGCCGCGGGCGGTCGACGGGATCGACCTGCGGGTCGCCCCGGGGGAGATCTACGGCTTCCTCGGCCCCAACGGCGCGGGCAAGTCGACCACGGTGCTGATGCTGACGACGCTGCTGCCGCCGACGGCGGGGACGGCGCGCGTCGCCGGCTTCGACATCGCCCGCGAAGGCGGCCGCGTGCGCGGCGCGATCGGCGCGGCGCTGCAGGAGGCCGCCCTTGACCCGCTGCTGACCGGCGCCGAGCACATGCGCCTGCAGACCGCCCTGCACGGCCTGCCCAAGGCCGAGCGGGGTGAGCGCTCGCGTGAGCTGCTCGCCCGGGTCGGCCTCTCCGAGGCGGCCGAGCGCAAGGTCGGCGGCTACTCGGGCGGGATGAAACGGCGGCTCGACCTGGCGCTGGCCCTCGTCCACCGGCCCCGCATCCTCTTCCTCGACGAGCCGACCACCGGGCTCGACATCCAGAGCCGCACCGCGCTCTGGGACGAGGTGGCGCGGCTCGCCGGCGAGGAGGGCGTCACCGTCTTCCTCACCACCCAGTACCTGGAGGAGGCCGACGCGCTCGCCGACCGGGTCGGGATCATCGACCACGGCCACATCGTCGCCGAGGGCACGCCGGCCGAGCTCAAGGCCGAGATCGGCCGGCCCACGGTCGAGGCGGTCCCCCGCGACCCGTCCGAATGCGCACGGGTGACGCAGGCGCTGCGCCCCTTCGGCGAGGAGGCGAGCTCTTCGCGGCGGGGTGGGTGCTCGGTGCGGCTGGAGGGCGGCGAGTCGCAGCTCGCCGACGTCGTCCGCGCCCTCGACGCCGAGGGGATCGCGATCGAGCAGCTGCAGCTCCACGCGCCGTCGCTCGACGACGTCTTCCTCGCCAAGACCGGCCGCTCGCTGGAGGGCGCCGGCGAGGAGGAGGACGAGGCGGGCAGCGAGGAAATGGAGGCATTGCGGGCGTGAGCCGGTCCGCCCTCCCCACCCAGGTCGGCCAGCTCGCCCGCCGCTCGGTGCTGCGCACCCTGCGCCAGCCGGCGCAGATCGTCCCGGCGCTGGTCTTCCCGCTCTTCCTGCTCGCCGTCAACTCGGGCGGGCTCAAAGACGCGACCAACCTGCCGGGCTTCCCGACCGACTCCTACCTGACCTTCGCCCTCGCCGTGCCCTTCATGCAGGGCGCGCTGTTCTCGGTGATGAACGCCGGCACCGACCTGGCCCGCGACATCGAGACCGGCTTCCTCAACCGCCTGGCGCTGACCCCGCTGTGCGGCGCGGCGCTGCTCAGCGGCCTGCTGGCCGGCGCCGTCGTGCTCGGCCTGATTCAGGCGGCGACCTACCTCATCGTCGGCCTGGTCGCCGGCGCCGAACTCGCCGCCGGGTTCGGCGGAGCGCTGGTGATCGTCGCGCTCTCGGTGACGATCACCGTCGCCTTCGGCACGATCGGCCTGTTCGCCGCCCTGCGCACCGGCTCCGGCGAGGCGGTGCAGGGCCTCTTCCCGGTCGCCTTCGTCTTCCTCTTCCTCTCCACGATGGCGCTGCCGCTCGACCTGCTGCAGACCGACTGGTTCCACGCCGTCGCCAGCGTCAACCCGATCTCCTACCTGCTGCAGGCCTTCCGCTCGCTGCTGATCGAAGGCTGGAACCTCGATGACCTGGCGCTCGGCTTCGCGATCGCGGGGACGATCCTGATCGCCGGCATGTTCGCCGCTTCGACCGCGCTGAAGACGAGGCTGGTGAGGACGTGAGCCGCAAGATCGCCCTCGCCGTCGCCTGGCGCAGCATCCACAACTTCTTTACCAACCCGGCCTTCTTCGTGCCGGCGATCATCTTCCCGCTCTTCTTCTTCACCGCCTTCGCCGGCGGCCTCTCGGCGATCGCCGAAGTGCCCGGCTTCGACTTCCCCAGCGGCTACACCGCCTTCCAGTTCGTCTTCGTGCTGATCCAGTCGGCGGCCTTCGGCGGCGTCTTCACCGGCTTCGGCATCGCCCGCGACTTCGAGACCGGATTCGCCCGCCGCTACCTGCTGGCGGCGACCGACCGCCGCGCGATCGTCGCCGGCTACCTGCTCGCGGCGCTGGTGCGGGCGCTCGCCACCTGGACGATCCTCACCGCCGTCGCGCTGATCGCCGGGATGGAGGTCGGCGGCAGCGGCGTCGACGTCTTCGGCCTCTACGCCCTGGCCGTGCTGGTCAACCTGGCGGCGACGCTGTGGGCGGCGGGCGTGGCGATGCGGGTGCGCTCGATCCAGGGCGGCCCGCTGATGCAGTTCCCCGCCTTCCTGATCCTCTTCCTCGCTCCGGTCTACGTGCCGCTCGAGCTGCTCAGCGGCTGGATCCACGCCGTCGCCTCGGTCAACCCGGTCACCGCCCTGCTCGAGGCCGGCCGCGGCTTCATCTCCGGCGAGCCGACCCAGGTGGCCCTAGCCTTCGCGCTCGCCGTGGTTCTCCCGGTCCTCTTCGCCCTCTGGGCCCGCGGCGGGCTCAAACGAGCCGAAGCCGCGGGCTGATCACATCGCGTGGTTCCTTAATCGCTTATTTCTTGAAAAAGGAACCACGCGATTACCTAGGTGCTAGGAGGAGTCGCGTACCAGGCCGATCAAATGACCCTCGGGGTCCTTGAACTGACCCAGTTCGACCTGGTCCATGATCTTCTCCGGACCCATCACCCGCTCGCCGCCCAGCTCCTCCGCCTTCTGCAGCGCCGCCTCGATGTCGGGGACGCCGACGTAGAAGGTGACGTGGCCCTCGTAGCCGTCGGGGCCGGTGGCGATGCCGCCGCCGATGCTCCCCATGTCAGCGGGATTGTCCTCGCCTTTGACGATCCCGTATCTCATCGGGTTGCCTGCATCAATGTCCCAATCGAACAGCGCGGAGTAGTAGCTCTGCAGCCTCTCCCCGTCCTTCCCGATCACCTCGAAATGCACGACCGGCTTACCCATCTCTCCTCCTTTTGACGGGACCCGACCTGCATCGAGCACCTATTTGGGCCTCGATGCAGGTCGGGTCCGATTCCAAGTCCTCAACCGGCGTCCGAATAGGCGGGCTCCGGGGTGGTGCTGCGGGCCTCCTCGCCCGCCATGCCCTCGGCCGTCGCGGCCGGGTCCGGCATCGGTTCGGAGCGCAGCACGAAGATCGCGATCGCCAGGGCGACGGCGATCAGTCCGGCCCCGACCACGTAGGCGAGGTGGAAGCCGGAGTTGAGCGCCGCATCGACCGAGGTGCCCCCAGCTTCCAGCGTGCTGGTGCGCTCCGCCGCCAGAGTGGCGAGAACCGCAAGCCCGATCGCGCCGCCGACCTGGGCGGTGGTGTTGACCACGCCCGAGGCCAGGCCGGCGTCACTCGGCGTCGCCCCCGACATCGCCAAGGTCATCAGCGAGGGAAAGGAGATCCCGATGCCGACACCGATCAAGAGCATCGGCGGCAGCACGTCGGCGAGATAGTCACCGTCGACGGGAGTGCGGGCGAAGAGCAACAGCGCGAGGCCGACCAGCACCATGCCCGGGATCAGCATCCGCCGCGGCCCGAAGCGCATGATCAGTTTTTCGGAGTAGCCGAGCGAGAGCGTGCCCATCACCAGCGTCGCGGGCAGGAAGGCGAGGCCGACCTCGAGCGGGTTGTAGTCGAGGATCTCCTGCAGGTAGAGCGCCCCGAGGAAGAACATCGAGAACATCCCGGCGACGAGCAGCATCTGCAGGGCGTTGGCGCCCGAGACGTTGCGCGAGCGGAACAGGCGCAACGGCATCAGCGGGTTCTCGATCCGCGCCTGGCGGATGACGAAGGCAGTCTCCAGCGCCAGCGAGATCCCGCCGAGGACGAGCGTCTGGGTCGAGCCCCAGCCGTTTTCGGCGACCTCGAGGATCGTGTAGACGCCGAGCATCAGGCCGCTGGTGATCAAGACCGCGCCGAGGATGTCGGCGCCCTGGCCGAAGCCCAGCCCCGGGCTGTCGGCGATCAGCCGCCGCGCCATCATCGCGGTGGCGATCCCGATCGGCAGGTTGATGAAGAAGATCCAGTGCCAGGCGATCGCCTCGGTCAGCACGCCGCCGACGAGCAGGCCGATCGTGCCGCCGGCGGAAGCGACGAAGCCATAGACGCCGATCGCTTTCGCCTGCTCACGCGGCTCGGGGAACATCGTCACGATCATCCCCAGGATCACCGCCGAGGTGAGCGCGCCGCCGATGCCCTGCACGAAGCGGGCGCCGATCAGCATCTCCTGGCTCTGCGAGAGGCCGCAGAGCAGCGAGGCGGTGGTGAAGACCGCGAGGCCGGCGAGGAAGATGCGGCGCTGGCCGAGCAGATCGCCGAGGCGACCGGCGAGCAGCAGCAGGCCGCCGAAGGGAACGAGGTAGGCGTTGACGACCCAGGCGAGGTTGCTCTGCGAGAAGCCGAGGTCGTCCTGGATCGAGGGCAGCGCGACGTTGACGATCGTGATGTCGAGGACGATCATCAGCATCCCCGCGCAGAGGACGTAGAGGGCTACCCAGCGGCTTTTGTCTTCGTTGGTCATGTCCATCTCGCTACCCTAGCAAATAGTTGCTAAACACAACTACTTAGTTGCAAATTTGTATCAAGAGACTAGACTGGTCGTATGGGAAAGCGCTCATACGGCGATGCATGCCGGTTCGCCTCCGCCCTGGATCTGGTCGGCGAGCGCTGGGCCCTGCTCGTCGTACGTGAGCTGTTGCTCGGCCCAAAGCGTTTCACCGACCTGCGTCGTGGCCTGCCCAGGGCAAGCCCCAACATCCTCTCCGAGCGCCTTCGCGAGCTCGAGCAGGGCGGTGTCGTCCATCGTCGCAAACTGCCGCCGCCGGCCTCGGTCCAGGTGTATGAGCTGACCGAGTGGGGCCGGGGCCTGGAGCCGGTCGTCACCCAGCTGGGCGCCTGGGGGGCTCGCTCGCCGAATCCGCCCGAGCACCGCGAGATCGGCCCCGACTCGATCGTCCTCGCCCTGCGCTCGCTGTTCGATCGCGATGTCGCTGAGGGGCTGGAGGCGAGCTACGAGCTGCGGCTAGACGGGGAACCCTTCGCGGTGAAGGTGGTGGACGGAGAACTCGATCTCGGCCGTAGGAGCGTCGACAGTCCCGCCTTGACGATCGAGACTGACCCCGCCACCCTTGCAGCCCTGCTCACCGGCCAGCTTCCGCTGGAGGACGCTATGAGCTCGGGCGCAGCAAGCATCGAGGGGAGCAAGCAAGAAGCGCGCCACTTCCTCTCGCTCTTCCCAATGCCCGAACCTCAGCTCGTGTAAAACCGATCCCGGTAGGGGTGGAACGTCTTGCACTTTTCGTTGAGCGCCGCGGGCGCCAGCAGCAAACCAAACCACCGAAAAAGTTAAGTGGAACCCCTACCGGGATCGGTCTTATGACTGCTCGTTAGCTCATTTGGCCACCGGTCCGAGGATCGCGGCCGCTCCCGTCATCCCGGCCAGGTTGGGATGGATCGGCGCAGCCGGGTTGGTCGGCACGACCGGCTCGACCCAGCGGGTCGAGGAGCCCTTGCAGGCGTCGTGGCCGATGCTGGCTTTGTACCAATCGACCAGCGTGGCGCCGTTGGCCGCCGCCTGGGTGGCGAGCATCGCGTTCAGTTCTTTCTGCTTCGAACGCAGGTAGGGGACGTCGCCGAAGCCGATCGGCATCTGCGGCCAGCAGCCGAAACCGGTCTCGGGGAAGATCGCCGCGTAGTTGACGACGAACACTTTCGCCGACGGCGAGCGGGCTTTGATGCCGTCCAGCACCGCGTCGACCTTCGGCGCCGTGGCCGCGATCCGTTCGGCGATCTGGTCTTTGCCGCCCGAGTTGTATTTGTCCTTGCAGGGCGTGCTGAACGGGTTGAGGGTGACGCAGTCGAGGGCGATGTCGGAGAAGCCGATGTCGTTGCCGCCGATCGTCAGCGAGACCCGCGTCGTTTCGGCGTCGAGCGAGTTGAACTGCGGCGGGTTGGTGCCCAGTTCGGTTTCCTGTGGGTTGGTCATGTCATCGGTGGTCGCCCCGCTGCAGGTCGGATCGCGCAGCGGCAGGCCGATGGTCGGCGCCGCCAGGTGGGCGTAGTTGTGGTCGGACTTGAGGCAGCCGAGCGGCGCTATCTGGTTGGGGATGATCGGGCCGGCGGCGTAAGAATCGCCGAGCGCGACGTAGTTGGCAGCGCTGGCGCTGCCGGCAAGGACGGCCAAGATCGCGAGCATTGCGGCCGCCAGGACGGCCGTTCGCCGCAAACGCTGCGGGCTGGACTGGGTTGACCGGGTCATGGGTATCTCCTCTCGAATTGGGGACCGGTGAGGGACGAGCAGCCGCCCGCCCCTACCCGTTCTTACCTAAATTAATCCCGATCAATTCAAACAAGGCTGTACTCGGCGCCGCATCACGAATCTTTCGAGATCCACGCCGTCAGGTTCCTCCACCACCAGGCTCACCACGGTTCCCGCCTCGAGCGGCTGGCGAAATAGGACTTTGTAGGGCTCGCCAGGGGAGCCTTCGGGCTGGCGAATCACCATTGCCTCGCCGGGGTCCTGCCCTGGACGACGAACCAGCAGCAGCGCGAACCCCTGAGGAGTGAGGCTTCCGACGTGGCCGGGTATGAGCGTTGAACCACTGCAAAGGCGGCGCGGGATGGTCGGCGCCAGCGACGTGAAGGACGAGAATCTCCGCCCGTCGTCGAACCGGCCGAGGATGCTCTCCACGCCGCGGCCAAAGGTCATCGCGAGTCGCTGAACACTCTGACGCAGTTGGTCCGGTCGAACGATGGCGAGGTCGGGGCGAGGCGCGTAGAGCCCGAGGGCGTCCCAGATGTTGACGTCGTCGACGACGCAGGCACGGCCCCACGCTCTGGGACTGCTCGACTCGATCACCGTGCGACCCTTGAACAGGCTCTCATCGCGCTCCAGGGCGTCCCGGAGCTCCTTGCTCGCGGGAAGGTGGACGTTGGCGAGAAAATCCTCCGCCCAGCAGGTTTCGGAGTTGACGACGGAGCCATCCAATTTGTCGGGATCGGGCGGCAGGTCGACCGTCGCGCGAATGAACTGGGTGCCGCGAAGGTCCGCACCCGAGAGGTCGGCGCCGATCAGGTCGGCTTCGGTGAGGTCGGCGCCGTAGAGGTTGGCGAGGGTCAGGTCCGCGTCGGTCAGATCTGCGTTGCGCAGCGAGCTGCCCTGCAGATTGACGCCGCTGAGATCCTCGCCGCTCAGCTCGGCGTTGTCCAAGACCTTGCCGCTGAGGTACATGCCCGCGAGCGAGAACTCCGGTTTCAAGCCCTTCAGGTTTTCAGCGAAAGCGACGCTTAGCCGGAACTGCTCCCGCTTTTCCTGGCTGCGGCGCTTGTCATCCAGATGGAGCTGCAGCGCGAAGACCGCGAAGGCGACTATCGCGCCCGTCAGCAACGACTTGCCGATATCCCGACGCATGCCCTCCGGCGAGCGGATCAGCCAAAAGCTGAGAATCAGGAGAGCCAGTGGAATTGCAAGCGCGAACATGTCGGTCACGAGGGCATCAAGGGCTTGTGACCCGCCGAGGGGGCGGTCCGTTACAAGTCGTACAGCTCAGCCGCGCCGGCCGAAGCTATGGCCGGCGGGGGTGACCGCCCGAAGCTGTGTGACTGCCCGCTCGGGGGCGGCGGGCCCGCCTGGCGAGAGCTCGGCCGGCTCCCGGTGCAGCTCGGCCACTGTGGAGACGAGGACGTTGGTCGTGCCTTCGCGGCGCTCCAGCCTGCCCTTGACGCGAAGGAGCGGCGAGGTGCGGACCTCGGCGCGGTGGCGCTCGTAGACCGCTGGCGGCACGATCAGGTTGACCGTGCCGCGCTCGTCTTCGAGCAGCATGAAGACGATCCCCCCGGCGGTCTCGGGGCGCTGGCGGGCGACGACCATCCCCGCCACCTCGACGATCGCGCCGTCCTCGACCCGCTCCAGGTCGGCGCTGCGCAGCAGCTCGCGGCCGAGGTCCGCTCGCAGCAATGCCATCGGGTGCTCGCCCAGCGTCATCCCGGTCGAGCGGTAGTCGGCGATCGCCTCTCCCCACTCCCCCAGCGGCTCCAGCGCGGGCGCGTCCGGGGTCTCCAGCGGCAGCGCCATCTGGGTTCCCGGGTCATGCCGCACTCCGGTGCTTGCGACTCCCACCTCCCAGAGAGCCAATCGCCGGCCGCCCGAGGGCACGAGGTTGTCCAGGGTGCCGGCCCAGGCCAATCGCTCCAAGCTGTCGCGGCCCACACCTGAGCGGGAAGCAAGGTCGGCGATGTCGCGGTAGGAACCGCCGCGCTCTCGCTCGGCTACCAGAGCTTCCATTTCCTCCTTGCGAGCTCCCTTCACGTAGCCGAGCCCAATCCGCACCATGAGCCCCCCACGCACCTCCGACTCGACCGCCGACGGGCCGCAAAGTGTCCTATCTGTCCACTTTGAGGCCCGTCGGCGGGGTGTCTCGACGTGGCAGAGCATGCGGCTGCGGTTGGCGTCGGGTGGGGCCAGGCGGACGCCGCGGCGTTGGGCCTCGTGGGCCAGCGCGTCGGGTGGGTAGAAGCCCATCGGCTGCTCGTTGAGCAACGCGCAGAGGAACTCCGGCGCGTGGTGGATGCGCAGCCAGGCCGACTGGTAGGCGAGCAGGCCGAAGGCGGCCGAGTGCGCTTTGGGGAAGCCGAAGCCGGAGAAGCCCTGGATCTGCCGCCAGATCCGCTCCGCCGTCTCGAAGGGGACCTCGTTCGCCCCCACCGCCCCGACCAGGAAGCGGTCGTGGTGCTCCTCGATCGCAGTCTCGGAGCGCTTGCGGCTCATCGCCCGCCGCAGGCCCTCCGCCTCGGCCGAGGAGAAACCGGCCAAGGCCATCGCCACCTCGATCACCTGCTCCTGGTAGACGATCGTGCCCAGCGTGTCGCGCAGCACCGGCTCGAGCAGCGGGTGCTCGTAGGGAATCTCGAAGGAGGGATCCTCGCGCAGCCGCCTGCGCCTCTCTATATAGGGGTGAACCGCGCCGCCCTGGATCGGGCCGGGCCGGACCAGGGCCACCTGCACGGTCAGGTCGTCGAGGTTGCGGGGCCTGGTGCGGGGCAGCATCTGCATCTGGGCGCGGCTCTCGATCTGGAATACGCCGGTCGTCTCCGCGGCGCGGATCGATTCGAAGGTCTCGACGTCCTCGAACTCGATCCGCGAGAGGTCGATCCGCTCCCCCCGCGTGCGGTCGATCTCCTCGACGCAGCGCTCGACCGCCGAGAGCATCCCCAGCCCCAGCAGGTCGATCTTGAGGAAGCCGGCGTCGCCGCAGGAGTCCTTGTCCCACTGGACGATCTGCCGCCCCTCCATCGCCGCCGGCACGACCGGGCAGACGTCGAGCAGCGGCTGGGTCGAGATCACCATCCCACCCGGGTGCTGCGAGGCGTGGCGGGGCAGGCCCATGACCTCGGCGGTGAGGCCGATCAGCACCTGCCAGCCGCGCGCGGCGGCGCGCTCGGCGCCGATCGCCGCGACGACGTCCTTCCTGATCTCGCCGGAGCGCTCGTGGAAGCCGACCGTCTTCGCCACCCGCTCGATCTCGGCCGGCGGCAGCGCCAGCGCCTTGCCGAGGTCGCGCACCGCCCCGCGCGGCCGGTAGGTGGGGAAGGCGGCGACCAGGGCGGACCGGTCGGCGCCGTAGCGCTCGTGCACGCGCGGGATCAGCTTCTCGCGGATGTCGCGGGGGAAGTCGAGGTCGATGTCGGGCATCGCCCCGACTTCGTCGTTGAGGAAGCGCCCGGCGAAGAGCTCGGTCTCGACCGGGTCGATGTGGGAGAGGCCGGTCAGGTAGCAGACGATCGAGCTGACGCTGGAGCCCCGGCCGCGGCCGGGAGGCAGCACGGCGCGCGCCGACTCCGGGCCGCGCACCTCGAGCGCCACCTGGCGAGCCAGCTCGAGCAGGTCGCGGTGCAGGAGGAAGAAGCCGGCGAGGCCGAGCTTGCCGATCGTCGCCAGCTCGGCTTCGAGGCGGCCTTCGGCTTCGGCGCGACGCGTCGAGCCACCGTAGCGCTCCTCCATCCGCATCTCGCAGACCCCGCGCAGCTTGGCATCGGCAGCCGGGTCTTCGGAGCCCGGATAGCGGTAGCCCAGCTCCTCGGTCAGGTCGAACTGGAGCCGTTCGGCGAGGCGCAGGGTCTCGGCGACGGCCGCGGGATGCTCGGCGAAGCGCTTCGCCATCGCCCCCGGCGAGGCCAGCGCCGAGGACCGGTTGCCACGGCGCTCGGGCTC
>DASSXC010000293.1:0-2060 GCA_035704205.1 Solirubrobacterales bacterium
GAGGCAGCGCGACCGGGCGCCGCGCCGCGGCCGGCCGGGCGGATGGCTCGGCGTCGACGCCGCTGAGGGGCGGCGCGTATCGCGGTTCGGATCGATCGTAGGGGAGGAAGCATCGGAATGGGAACAAGCCCGTTCACGCCGCTCGGCGACCGCCTGGTCGTCCAGGCGAAAGAGCAGGAAGAGGTGACCAAGAGCGGCATCGTCCTGCCCGACACCGCCAAGGAGAAGCCGCAGCGCGGCAAGGTCCTTGCGGTCGGTGACGGCAAGTGGGACGAGGATGGCGAGAAGCGCATCCCGCTGGACGTCGCCGCGGGCGACGAGGTCCTTTACTCGAAGTACGGCGGCACCGAAGTCCAGGTAGAAGGCGAGGATCTTCTCGTCCTGCGTGAGTCGGACGTGCTCGCCAAGGTCGCTGGCTAGCTAGGAGGAACAGCACCTATGGCTCACAAGGAACTGAAGTACGACGTGGAGGCGCGTCGCGCGCTCGAGGATGGCGTAGACGCCGTCGCGAACGCGGTCAAGGTCACGCTCGGCCCCAAGGGCCGCTACGTGGTGATCGACAAGAAGTTCGGCGCCCCCACCATCACCAATGACGGCGTTTCGATCGCTCGTGAGATCGAGCTCGAGGAGCCGTTCTCCAACCAGGGCGCCCAGCTCGTGCGCGAGGTCGCCACTGCGACCAATGACGTGGCGGGCGACGGCACCACCACGGCGACCGTGCTCGCCCAGCGCATCGTGCGCGACGGCCTCAAGAATGTGGCCGCCGGCGCCAACCCGCTTGCACTCAAGCGTGGCATCGAGAAGTCGGTCGATCAGGTGGTCGACGCCATCAAGAAGATGTCGACCGAGATCGCCGGCAAGGAGCAGATCGCCCGCGTGGCGGCTATTTCCGCGGCCGACGACGAGATCGGCGACGTCATTGCCGACGCTATCGACAAGGTCGGCAAGGACGGCGTGGTCAACGTCGAGGAGGGTCAGACCTTCGGCATGGACCTCGAGTTCACCGAGGGCATGCAGTTCGACAAGGGCTACATCTCGCCCTACATGGTCACCGACCAGGACCGCATGGAGGCGACCCTCGAGGACCCCTACATCCTCATCGCCAACCAGAAGATCGGCTCGGTCCGGGACATCCTGCCCGTGCTCGAGCAGGTCATCCAGTCGGGCAAGCCGATCCTGATCATCGCCGAGGACGTGGAGGGCGAGACGCTCGCCACGCTCGTGGTGAACAAGCTGCGCGGCACCTTCACCGGCGTCGCGGTCAAGGCTCCCGGGTTCGGCGACCGCCGCAAGCGCATGCTCGAGGACATTGCGATCCTCAGCGGCGGCGAGGTGATCACCGAGGAGATGGGCCTCAAGCTCGAGAACACTCAGCTCTCGCAGCTCGGTCGCGCTCGCCGCGTCGTGGTCGCGAAGGACACGACCACCATCGTGGACGGCGCCGGTGACACCGACGCCATCAAGGGCCGCATCAACCAGATCAAGACCGAGATCGAGAACACCGACTCGGACTTCGATCGCGAGAAGCTCCAGGAGCGGCTCGCGAAGCTGGCCGGCGGCGTCGCGGTGGTCAAGGTCGGAGCGGCCACCGAGACCGAGATGTAGGAGAAGAAGCACCGCGTCGAGGACGCACTGCAGGCCACCCGCGCCGCCCTCGAGGAGGGCATCGTGGCGGGTGGCGGCGTGGCGCTCCTGCGGGCGCAGGACGCGATCAAGCTCGACGCCTTCGAGGGCGATGAGCGCACCGGCGCGGGCATCGTCCTCCGCTCCCTGGAGGAGCCGCTGCGCCAGATCGCGGACAACGCGGGGCTCGAGGGCTCCGTCGTGGTCAACGACGTTCGCCGGGCGAAGGGCAAGAACCAGGGCCTCAACGCCGACACCGGTGAGATCGTCGATCTCGTCGAAGCCGGCGTGATCGACCCGGCCATGGTCACGCGTTCCGCGCTGCAGAACGCCGCCTCGATCGGGAAGAACATCCTGACGACCGAGGCGATCGTCGCCGAGATGCCGGAGAAGGAGCCCGTCGGTATGCCGGGCGGCGGCATGGGCGGCATGGACGG
>DASSXC010000294.1:0-3369 GCA_035704205.1 Solirubrobacterales bacterium
TCACGGCGGTCCCGACGACTGCACCTGGCGCTGTCAGATACGCTCGCAGCGCCATGCGCGGCGGCATCTACGTGCTCAACTTCTACTCGACGATCTTCGTCGACCAGCTCAAGCGCGGTCGCAAGACGGCGACGATCCGGCTCGGCGACAAGACGGGCAAGTACGAGCGCGGCCAGGTGGTCTGGATCACCGTCGGGTTTCGCCACAGCCCGCGCGAGAAAATATTCGCCGCGGTGATCGACGACGTCGAGGTCAAGAAGGTCGACGACCTCTCGCCGCGCGACATCGAGCACGACAATCCGGAGTTCCGCCGGCTCGAGGACGAGGTCAAGTTCCTCGAACAGATCTACGGGCGCACGATCGGCCCCGACGACATCGTCACCGTGATCCGCTTCTCGCAGATCGTCGAGCCGCCTGGAGCGCATTTCGGCAACGGAGAGACGCCGCACCACAACTAGCGGCTCGCCGATGGCCGACTACGCCTTCCTCACCACCTGGCTGCTCGACTGCCCGCGCGAGCGGGTCTGGGAGGCGATCTACGACCAGGAGCGCTGGCCCGAGTGGTGGCGCGGGGTGGAGGAGGTCGAAGAAAGGAACGGCGGCGATGGGGGCGGGGTGGGTGCGGTCTCGCGCATGGTCTGGAAGAGCCTCTTGCCTTACAGGGTCGAGTTCGAGGTGACGACTACGCACGTCGAGCGCCCGCACCTGCTGCAGGCCGACGCGGTGGGGGAGCTCGCCGGGATCGGCCGCTGGCGTCTCTTCGAGCGGGACGGCGTCACCGCGGTCCTCTACGAGTGGAACGTGTCCACGACGAAGCCCTGGATGAACCTATTGGCGCCGATCGCCCGCCCGGCCTTCGAGTGGAACCACGACTGGGTGATGTCCCACGGCGGTACCGGCATCGCCAAGCTGCTCGGCTGCAGGCTGCTGGCCAACGGGTAGGCATCCGCGGGGTTGGCGAGCGCGGACTACGACCTATCGCTATCTTTAGGCCCGTTGGCACTCGCCTGTGTAGAGTGCCAGCGCCCGGAGACCGCGGAAACGGCTCTGAGGCTAGGTTTTCGAGACTTTGACCAGTAAATCACCCATAACGGAGGTTCACGGATGAAGCTGAAGCCCCTCGGGGACCGGCTGATCGTCAAGCCGATCGAGGAGGAGGAGACGACCGCTAGCGGCATCGTCCTCCCCGACACGGCGAAAGAGAAGCCGCAGAAGGGCAAGGTCATCGCCGTCGGCGATGGCGCAATTCAGGAGGACGGCTCGCGCCGCCCGCTCGATTTGAGCGAGGGCGACGAGATCCTCTACTCCAAATACGGCGGCACCGAGGTCACCGTCGAGGGAGACGACCTGCTCGTGATGCGCGAGTCGGACGTCCTCGCCAAGCTCGGCTAGACCCCGCCACCAGGACTTAGAGAAGACCAAGGAGGAAGGAAAACCACATGGCTCACAAGGAGCTGAAGTACAAGGAGGAGGCACGGGGGGCCCTGCAGGCCGGCGTCGATGCGGTCGCCGACGCCGTCAAGGTGACCCTCGGGCCGAAAGGCCGCTACGTCGTGCTCGACAAAAAGTTCGGCGCGCCGACGATCACCAACGACGGCGTCACCATCGCCCGCGAGGTCGAGGTCGAGGACGTCTTCGAGAACCAGGGCGCCCAGCTCGTCCGCGAGGTCGCCACGGCGACCAACGACGTGGCCGGCGACGGCACCACGACGGCGACCCTGCTGGCGCAGATCATCGTCCGCCAGGGCCTCAAGAACGTCGCCGCCGGGGCAAACCCGCTGGCGCTTCGCCGCGGGATCGAGAAGGCGGTCGACGACGTGGTCGACAACCTGCGCGGCAAGCAGTCCAAGGAGGTCGCCGGCAAGGAGCAGATCGCCCGCGTCGCCGCCATCTCCGCCGCCGACGACGAGATCGGCAACGTGATCGCCGACGCGATCGAGAAAGTCGGCAAAGACGGCGTCGTCAACGTCGAGGAGGGCCAGACCTTCGGCATGGAGCTGGAGTTCACCGAGGGGATGCAGTTCGACAAGGGCTACATCTCCCCGTACATGGTCACCGACCAGGACCGCATGGAGGCGGTGCTCGAGGACCCCTACATCCTCATCGCCAACCAGAAAATCGGCTCCGTGCGGGACATCCTGCCGGTGCTCGAGCAGGTGATGCAGGGCGGCAAGCCGCTGCTGATCGTCGCCGAGGATGTCGAGGGCGAGTGCCTCGCGACCCTGGTCGTCAACAAGCTGCGCGGCACCTTCACCGGCGTCGCGGTCAAAGCACCGGGCTTCGGCGACCGCCGCAAGCGGATGCTCGAGGACATCGCGATCCTCACCGGCGGCGAGGTGATCACCGAGGAGATGGGCCTCAAACTGGAGAACACCCAGATCTCCCAGCTCGGCAAGGCGCGTCGCGTCGTCGTCTCGAAGGACACGACGACGATCATCGACGGCGCCGGTGACGCCGAGGACATCAAAGGCCGGATCAACCAGATCAAGCAGGAAGTCGAGAACACCGACTCCGACTTCGATCGCGAGAAGCTCCAGGAGCGCCTCGCCAAGCTGGCCGGCGGTGTCGCGGTGGTCAAGGTCGGCGCCGCCACCGAGACCGAGATGAAGGAGAAAAAGCACCGCGTCGAGGACGCCCTGCAGGCGACCCGGGCGGCGCTTGAGGAGGGAGTCGTGCCGGGTGGCGGCGTCGCGCTGCTGAACGCGCAGAGCGACCTCGATCCCGACACGCTCGACGACCCGGACGAGGCGACCGGCGCACGGATCGTGCATCGCTCGCTCGAGGAGCCGGTGCGTCAGATCGCCGAGAACTCCGGCCTGGAGGGCTCGGTCGTGGTCAACAAGGTCCGTGACCTGAAGGCCGGCGAAGGCCTCAACGCGGCCAACGGCGAGTACGGCGACCTGATCAAGGCCGGCGTGATCGACCCGACCATGGTGACCCGGTCGGCGCTGCAGAACGCCGCCTCGATCGCCAAGAACATCCTCGTAACCGAGGCGATCATCGCCGAGCCGCCCGAGAAGGACGGCGCCGGTGGTGGCATGCCCGGCGGAGGAATGCCTGACATGGGCGGGATGATGTAGCCACGCCTGCCCAGGCATATGCTCGTCCCAACAGGCGAGTGGCTTTGACGAGGGGCCCGGGAAACCGGGCCCCTCTGCGTTGGGCGGATATGGGCGGGCGAGTGCCGCAGGCGGACGTGAGTTACGAGCGAGCGAGCATCTTGACTCAAAGCCTGCACCAAATCGGCCCAATCAGCGCACCACCCGCGCGCCGCCGCCTGCCAGCGTCGCCCCATGCCACGCGGCCACCATCCCCAACACCCCGCCGATGGGCCGATAGGTCCAGTCGGACTGGACCTATCGGCCCATC
>DASSXC010000295.1:0-16053 GCA_035704205.1 Solirubrobacterales bacterium
GTGACGATCCTCCCGGCGTCGACCTCGATTCCCGCCCCGGCCAGGCGTCGCGCATACTCGCTTGCGGGCTTGCCGGGGTTGTTGGTGACAAAGACAATCTTCTTGCCGGCATCGAGCAGCTTTCGCAATGCCTCAGCCGAACCCGGTACAAGCTCACGCCCGATCCAGACGACACCGTCCAAATCGATTAGCAACCCGTCGAGCTCGTCCGCCAATGCCATTCGACGGCCCAGGCTATTAGGGCCGATCCCGGTAGGGGTGGAACGTCTTGTGCTTTTTCGTCGAGTGCCCTGGGCGTTAGCTCGAAACCAAACCACCGAAAAAGTTAAGTGGAATCCCTGCCGGGATCGGCCCGTTCAACCAATGGGCTCGATACGGTGCAGGCAGTGAGCACCCCGAACGGGCAGGTCGTGATTGCAACCGACATCTCCCGCCGTTACGGCGAGGGCGAGGCTGCGGTCGACGCACTGATCGATGTCTCCACCGGCTTCGAGCGTGGCCGCTTCACCGCGATCATGGGCCCGTCCGGCTCGGGCAAGTCGACGCTGATGCACATCCTCGCCGGCCTCGACATGCCCACGTCGGGCACGGTCGTCCTCGACGGCGAGGAGATCACCGGGCTCGACGATGGCGCCCTGACCAAGCTGCGCCGCGACAAGCTCGGCTTCATCTTCCAGTTCTTCAACCTGCTGCCGGTTCTCACCGCCGAGGAGAACCTCGTGCTGCCGCTCTCGATCGCGGGCCGCAAGCCCGACGCCGAGTGGCTGGAGCGGTTGATCGGCACCGTCGGCCTTGGAGACCGGCGCACCCACCGGCCCTCCGAGCTCTCCGGCGGCCAGCAGCAGCGCGTCGCCGTCGCCCGCGCCCTGGTCTCCAAACCGACCGTCGTCTTCGCTGACGAGCCGACCGGCAACCTCGACTCGAAGGCCAGCGCCGAGGTGCTGCAGCTGCTGCGTCAGGCCGTCGACGAGTTCGGCCAGACGGTGATCATGGTCACCCACGACCCGGTTGCGGCGGCCCACGCCGACCGGCTGATCACCCTCCGTGACGGGCGAATCGAGAGCGACGGACCGCCCCCCGGCTCGTCTTGACCTCCCTCGCCGCCAAGAGTCTCTGGGCCCGCAAGGTGCGGGCGCTGGGGACGACCGTCGCCGTCGTGATCGGCGTCGCCTTCGTCGCCGGCTCGTTTGTCCTCACCGACACGATCTTCGCCGCCTTCGACGAAATCTTCACCGATTCGCTGAAGGGGACGAGCGTCGTCGTCACTGCCAAAAATCCGGTCGAGCAGGAAAACGGCGAAATACCGACGGTCAGGGCCTCGCTGCTGCCAAAGGTGCAGCGGGTTGCTGGGGTCCGCCTGGCCGCTGGAGCGATCTTCACCCCCGGTGGCTTCTTCGACTCCGCGGGAGACAAGATCGGCAACAAATTCGCCCCGAAGTTCATCTCCTCGCGACTGCCCGACGGCCTCGAGTCGCTGACCTACGTCGACGGCCACCCGCCGCGGGGGCCGACCGAAGCCTCGCTGGACAAGGCGGCGGCGGACGAGTCGGGGATCGAGCTCGGCGAAGCGATCGAGCTGATCGGCCAGGGCAGCGCCCGCTCTTTCCGCCTGGTCGGCTTCACGCAACTCGGCAGCGCCTCCTTCGGTGGCGCCAGCATCGCCCAGGTGACGTTGCCGGTAGCGCAGCGACTGACCCATAAGCGCGGTCGTTTCGACCAGATCTCCGTCGCTGCCCAGAAGGGGGTCTCGTCGGAGACGCTGAAACGGCGGATCGAGCGGGTGATGCCGCCCTCGGTCCGGGTCGAGACCGCGAAGGAAAATGCCGATAGGGGCTCGGACGAAATCCGCGACAACCTCGGCTTCCTGCAGACGATCCTGCTGGTTTTCGGCTTCGTCGCCGTCTTCGTCGGCGCCTTCCTGATCTTCAACACCTTCTCGATCACGGTCGCCCAGCGCGTCACCGAGTTCGGGATGCTGCGCACGCTCGGCGCCTCGCGGCCGCAGATCCTGATCACGGTCCTCTTCGAGGCGCTCGCGATCGGCCTGCTCGGCGCGCTCGTCGGGATCGCCGGCGGATACGTGATGGCGATCTTGCTCAACGCCCTGCTCAAAGCCTTCGGCGTCGACCTGCCGACCACCGACCTGGTGCTGGAGAGCCGCACGATCGTCGTCGCGCTGCTGGTCGGGATCGTCGTCACCTCGATCTCTTCGATGGTTCCGGCGGTGCGCGCGACCCGGGTGCCGCCGATCGCCGCCCTGCACGCCGTCACGCCTCCGGCAAGTCGCCGACGCCGTCTGCTCTACGTCGCCCTTTCCTCCCTTCTCGGCTTCGCTGGCTTGGCGATGTTGCTGATCGGTCTCTTTGGCGGTGGCAGCGCCGGAACCAAGGCCGGTCTGATGGGTGCCGGCGCCGTGGCGATCGTCCTTGCCGTCTCCCTCTTCAGCCCCCGCCTCGTTCCGCTGCTTGCGGCGATTGCGGGTTGGCCGCTGGAAAGGCTGCGGAGCCTGACCGGCAGGCTGGCGCGGGAGAACTCGCAGCGCAACCCGGGCCGCACGGCGATCACCGCGGCGGCGCTGATGATCGGGCTCGCGCTCGTCACCTTCGTCACCGTTTTCGCCGCCGGGTTGAAGAGCTCGGTCGCCCAGGTGATCGACGAAAACTTCGCCGGCGGGCTCGTCATCCAGAACAGCGACGGCTTCTCGCCGATCCCGAACGGCGCCGCGCTGGCGGCGAGCAAAGTGCCGGGCGTGCGCTCGGTCGCGACGGTCCGCTCGGTGCAGGCGAAGCTGGTCGAAAGCGGCAGCACGACCTTGATTACGGCGCCGACGCGCAACATCGGAGAGGCGCTCGAGATCGACTGGAAGCGGGGCGGTCCGGCGGTGCTGCGCAACCTCCGCGATGGCCAGGCCGTCGTCTCGGATTCGTTTGCCTCGTCGAACGACCTTCGGGTCGGCGACCGCTTCCGGCTGTTGAGCCAGACGGGCCGGCGGCCCGCGTTCCGCGTCGTCGGCGAATTCGACTCCAAGCTCGGCGTGTTTGGCAGCGTCCTGATCGACCAGGAGGTGCTCGCCGGGGATTTCGGTCAGACGCAGGACACGATCGACTTCGTCACCACCGCGCCCGGGGCGGATCCCGAGACCGTGCAGGCGCTGCTCACGAAAGTGGTCGAAACCGCCTTCCCGGTCGCCGAAGTGATGGACCAGCAGGAACTGAAGGAAAGCCGCGAAGAGCAGATCAACCAGCTCGTCAACCTGTTCAACGCCCTGCTGATCCTGGCGATCGTGATCTCGCTGTTCGGGATCGCCAACACGCTCGCGCTCTCGATCCACGAGCGCACCCGCGAGCTCGGCATGGTGCGGGCGATCGGCATGTCGCGGCGCCAGGTCCGCACGATGATCCGCTACGAGGCGGTGATCACGGCTTTGATCGGCGCCATCCTCGGGATCGTCCTCGGGGTGATCTTCGCGGCGCTGATCTCCCAACCCCTGAAGGACGAAGGCTTCACCCTCTCCTACCCGATTGGCTCGCTGGCCCTGTTGCTGATCCTCGCCGGCTTCGCCGGTGTCCTGGCGGCCATCCCGCCGGCTCGCCGGGCGTCGCGGCTGAACGTGTTGGAGTCGCTCCAGTACGAGTAGCGCTAGCCAAGCGCCTCGGCAAGCAGGACCGCGGCGCCGAAGACCCCCATCGCCGCGGCAACCCAGGCGACGAGCTTGACCGGCGGCCCGCCGTGGATGCCGGTCTCGTGGACGACGGCGTGCCCTTTGCCGCGGGCGATCAGCCAGCGGTTGACCGGGACGGCGAAGGCTCCGGCGACGACCAGCGAGAAGCTCAGGCTGCCCCAGAAGAGCAGCGAGCCGAGCCCCGCCTCCATCGCGCCCGGGATCGCGACGACGATCGCGTTGTCGACGATCTCCATCGTCGCGATGCTGAGCGTGTCCGAGGCGAGCGCGATCGGGATAACCGCCGAGAGAGCCAAGCCGGCGCGCAGGAGCGGCAGGCTGGTCAGGCTGTAGCCGAAGAGGAAGGCGAGGGCGACGGATAGAGCGACGGTGCCGAGGTTCGAGAACCCGGCCGCGGTGCCGATCGCCATGCCGGCGACCTCGCCGATGGCGCAGCCGGTCAGGCAGTGCAGCGTGGCGCTGATCGCGACCGCGGTGAGCGCCGCCCCCTGAGTGGGCATGTGGTGATGCTCATGGGGGGCGTGCTCGCTATGGGCGGTGGCGTCCATGCCACCAAATGGTTATCAGGCCAGGCCGGTCTGGATGGCGCCGCACAGCTCTCGCATCGCCTCGCGAGCCGTCCGGCTGACCGCGGTCATGTTGGCGAAGCCATGGATCAGGCCGGGGTGGCGGCGCAGGGCGACGCGCACCCCCGCCTCGCGCAGCCGCGCCGCGTAAGCCTCGCCCTCGTCGCGCAGGGGGTCGAAGCCGGCGGTGACGACGTACGCCGGCGGAAGGTCGGCAAGGTCCTCGGCGCGCAGCATCGAGACACGGGGGTCGGCGTGGTCGCTGCCGGGAGGAAGGTAGTGGCGCTCGAACCAATCCATGTCGGCTTTGGTCAGCAGGAAACCCTTCGCGAATTCATCCCGCGACGTTTGACCGCCAACCGCGTCGGTGACCGGGTAGATCAGCGCCTGCAGCGCCGGGCTCGGACCGCTCTCGTCGCGGGTGAGCAAGCTGACCGCCGCGGCGAGGTTGCCGCCGGCGCTGTCGCCGGCAACGGCAATGCGGCCGGGGTCCACGCCCAGCCGGGTGTTGTCGAGCGCCGCCCAGAGGAAGGCGGCGAGGGCGTCGTCCACCGCGGCGGGGAAGGGGTGCTCCGGAGCCAGGCGGTAGTCGACCGAGAGCACTGTGGCGGGAACGCCCAGGGCGAGGAAGCGGCAGACGCTGTCGCAGGTGTCGAGGTCGCCGATCGTCCAGCCGCCGCCGTGGAAGTAGACGATCAGCGGGCGTTCCTCAATCCCGATCCCCGGCGGTTCGTAGAACCGGGCCGGGATCGGTCCCGCCGGGCCGGGGATCGCCAGGTCCTCGACAACCGGTTGCGACTGCTTGGGTGCGGCCGCCGCAGCGGCGCCGGCGCGGATCCTGGCTCGCGCCTGGCCGGGCGTGAGCTTGCCGTAAGCCGAGGCTGACTCGTCCCTGGCGAAGCTCGCCAGCCGCACCAGCGCCTGCATGTCCGGCGCCAGGACCTGTCCGTCGATTCGCGCCGGCGCGCCGAACAGCGCTCGCTGCAGCCGTGGCGGCATGCCGCAGACGAGGCGCAGGATCCTGTGCTCGATGCGGGGCGGCAGCCGGGGCGGGTCCAAGACGGGGCGGCAGGCTATGCGATCTGGCCCCTTCGGGGCAATGTCGAGTTTCAGTTAAGCGAGGACAGATCTCACACGACGGTTGCATCGACGCCTGTAACGTCAGCGAAGGCGCGATGGAGGCAGCGACGACAACGGCCCCGCCCGCGGTCACCCGACCGGCCCACCGCCTTCCTCCCGGCCCACCGCTGCCCCGCCCGGTCCAGACCGCGATCTGGTCGCGGCAGGCGCGGCGGATGCTCTTCTCCTGCCAGGACCGCTACGGTGACATCTTCAAGCTGAGGATCGCCTACGAGGGAACGTGGGTGATGCTGGCCGACCCGGATGCGGTCAAGCAGGTCTTCACCGGCGACCCGCGGGTCTTCCACGCCGGCGAGGGGAACCAGATCCTCGCCCCTGTCCTCGGCCGCAACTCGCTCCTCGTCCTCGACGAGAAACCCCACATGAGCCAGCGCCGCCTGCTGCTGCCGCCCTTCCACGGCGAGCGCATGCAGGGCTACGGCGCGACGATGACCGAGATCGCCGCCGCCGAGATCGAGAGCTGGCCCGTCGGCACTCCATATGAGCTGCGGCCGCGGATGCAGGCGATAACCCTGGACATCGTCCTGCGCACCGTCTTCGGGGTGCGCGAGGGCGAGAGGATGGCCGAGCTGCGCGAGGCGTTGCGCGACTTCCTCGACCTCACCACCAATCCCCGGCTCCTCCTGCCCCTGCTCCTGGTGGGACCGCAGCGGGTCCGGCGGTTCGGGCCCTTCAGGCGGCGGATCGACCGGGTCGACCACCTGATCTACCGCGAGATCGCCGATCGCCGGCGTGCCGGAAGCCTGGAGGAGCGCGACGACGTCCTCTCGCTGCTGGTCGGTGCCCAGCACGAGGACGGCAGTCCGATGAGCGACGAGGAGATGCGCGACGAGCTGTTGACCCTGCTCGTCGCCGGACACGAGACGACCGCCACCTCGCTTGCCTGGGCGGTGGAGCGACTCAGCCGCCACCCGGGGAAGCTCGATCGCCTTCGCGACGAGGTCGAGGCCGGCGGCTCGGAGGACTACCTGACGGCGACGATCCAGGAGACGCTGCGGCTGCGCCCGGTGATCTCGATCGTCATCCGACGCCTCACCGAGCCGGTCGAGATCGGCGGCTACGAGCTGCCCGCCGGAATGTCGGTAACGCTCTCGGTCTATTTGGTTCACCGCAACCCGAAGATCTATCCGGATCCGGAGAGCTTCAAGCCCGAGCGCTTCCTCGACAACCCGCCCGGCACCTACACCTGGATCCCCTTCGGCGGCGGCGTCCGTCGCTGCCTCGGCGCCTCCTTCGCCCAGTTCGAGATGGCGGTCGTCCTCAAGGAGTTGGTCAGGCGCCGGCAGATCCGCCCAGCCGACCCCCGGCCGGAGCGGATCTTCCGCCGCGCGATCACCGAGACCCCGCGGCACAACGCGCGGGTGATCCTCAGCTAGCGCGAGGCTCTTTAGTAGCCGGCGTAGACCGTCGGGCGGCCAAGCTGAAGTTGGATCGGATCGGGCTGGTCGGCGACCGTCACATTCAGGTGCACTGGCTTGCGTCCCCTGACCCGTATCCCGCCTGGCCAGATGGTGCGAGGCTTGTCCGTGCAGGGCTGGAACTCGATCGACGAGCTGCCGGGGTATCCGTAGAAGGAGGTCGATCGTTTCCCGTCGGGCCCTTCGTGGAAGCCGTAGTAGAGGAAGACCCGGTGGGCGAGGCGTGGTGGAACGGTGAGCGTCACCGGATCCTCCCCTTCGATCAGGATCGGCGCCTTGGTGACCAGGACGTTCGGTTCCTGCTTCCTGTACGGGGTCATGTCGTGCAGCGGTTGCCGGCGAATCCCCAGCGGGCCGGCCGAGAGAGATTCCTGGCGCCAGGTGGGTTTGCCACTGCCGATCATCACCGGCCCCGGATCGCAGCTCGCCAGCTGAGGCTCCGCCGGGCCGGCAAAGGCCGAGGCGACCGCGAACAGCGCGATCGCCCCAGGGACGAAGATCAGCCGCAGCCGGTGTTGTTGCCGCATGAGGAGCACGTGTAGCAACTACCCGTGCGCTGCATCATGCCGCCGCACTGCTCGCAGGCCGGGCCGAGGTCGAGGCCGGACATCCTCGCCGGGACCACCGGTGGGGTTTCGGTGAAGGCCGCCGCCGCGGGGACCGCCTCGCCGCCGGACGCCCTCGCCTTCTCGGCGCCGTTGCCGTTGCCGGGCTGGGAGTGGCTGTTGCCGCCGTTGGCCGGGCCGGCGGTGTCGGTGGCGATCCCGAGGCCGAGCTGCGAGGTCTCGGCGTCCTTCTTGGCGCGGACCTCCTGGGTCATGATCCCCAGTTCCTCCAGCGTCTCGGTGTCCTCGATGAAGCGGCTGGCGACCCAGCGCATGATGTAGTCCGGCAGCGATTTGGCGAAGGGGATCTCCGGGTTGCCGGTGATGCCCTCCGGCTCGAAGCGCATGTAGCTGAACTTGCGCACGAAGTCTTCGAGCGGGACGCCGTACTGGAGGCCGAGCGAGATCGCCGTGGCGAAGGCGTTCATCAGCCCGCGCATCGTCGAGCCCTCCTTGCCGATGTCGGTGAGGAAGATCTCACCGACCGAGCCGTCCTCGTATTTGCCGGCGGTGATGTAGCCCTCGTGGCCGGCGATCGAGAACTTGTGGGTGATCGATTCGCGCTCGCGCGGCATCCGCTTGCGCTCCGGTGGCAGCGCGACGACCTCCGCCTCCGCCTCCTTCTCGTCCTGCGCGTCGGTACGCAGCGCCTGCGCGGTCTTGGAGCCGTCGCGGTAGATCGCGAGGGCCTTGAGGCCGCCCTTCCAGCCGCGCGTGTAGGCGTCGGCGATGTCCTCGACCGTGGCGCTCTGCGGCAGGTTGACCGTCTTGGAGATCGCCCCGGAGATGAAGGGTTGGGTCGCGGCCATCATGTCGATGTGGCCGGTGTGGGAGATCGCCCGCTCGCCGACCGCGACGTCGAAGACCGGCAGGTGCTCGTCCTTGAGGCCGGGCGCGCCGACGATCGTCGCGTTCTCGGTGATGTGGGCGTCGATCTGGTCGACCTCGGCGTCGCCGTAGCCGAGCCTGCGCAGCGCCAGCGGCACCGAGCGGTTGACGATCGTCATCTGCCCGCCGCCGACCAGCTCCTTGAACTTGACCAGCGAGAAGTCGGGCTCGATCCCGGTCGTGTCGCAGTCCATCAGGAAGCTGATCGTCCCCGTCGGCGCCAGCACCGTCGCCTGCGCGTTGCGGTAGCCGTGCTCCTCGCCCAGCTCGACCGCCTCGTCCCAGGCCCGCTGCGCCGCCTCGAGCAGGTCGGCCTTGATCCCGGTCGGGTCGATGTCGTAGGCGGCGTCACGGTGCATCCGCATCACGCCGTTGTGGGCCTCGCGGTTCTTCTCGTACTCGTCGTAGGGCCCGGTCGCGCCGGCGGCGATCTCCGCCGACTGGCGGTAGGCGCGCCCGGTCATCAGCGCGGTGATCGCGGCGGCGACGTTGCGGCCTTCCTCGGAGTCGTAAGGCAGCCCGTCCGACATCAGCAGCGCGCCGAGGTTGGCGTAGCCGAGGCCGAGCTGGCGGAAGGCGTTGGCGTTCTCGCCGATCTGCTCGGTCGGGTAGCTGGAGAAGCCGACGACGATCTCCTGGGCGAGGAAGACGACGTCGACCGCGTGCTTGAAGTCCTCGACGTCGAAGCTGCCGTCCTCGCGGCGGAATTTCATCAGGTTGAGCGAGGCCAGATTGCAGGCCGAGTCGTCGACGTGCATGTACTCGGAGCAGGGGTTGGAGGCGTTGATCCGGCCGGACTCCGGCGAGGTGTGCCAGCGGTTGATGATCGTGTCGTACTGGACGCCGGGGTCGGCGCAGCGCCAGGCGGCGTCGGCGATCTGGTTCATCAGCTCGCGCGCCGGCAGCGTCCTGGTCGCCTCGCCGGTGGTGCGGGCGGTCAGGCTCCAGTCCTCGTCGGCCTCGACCGCCTCCATGAACTCGTCGGTGACCCGCACCGAGTTGTTGGCGTTCTGGTACTGGATCGAGGTGAAGCCCTCGCCGTCGATCGACATGTCGAAGCCGGCGTCGCGCAGCGCGCCCGCCTTCTCCTCCTCTTTGGCCTTGCACCAGATGAAGTGCTCGACGTCGGGGTGGTCGACGTCGAGGACGACCATCTTCGCCGCGCGCCGCGTCTTGCCGCCCGACTTGATCGTCCCCGCCCAGGCGTCGGCACCGCGCATGAAGCTGACCGGGCCGGAGGCGAGCCCGCCCTTCGAGAGGTGCTCGACCGAGCCGCGGATGTTCGACAGGTTGATCCCCGAGCCGGAGCCGCCGCGGAAGATCATCCCCTCCTTGGTGTTCCAGTCGAGGATCGACTCCATCGAGTCGTCGACGCTGAGGATGAAGCAGGCGCTGCACTGCGGCCGCTCCTCGAAGCCGACGTTGAACCAGACCGGCGAGTTGAAGGCCGCCTTCTGGTTGAGCAGGATCGAGGTCAGCTCCGCCTCGAAGGCCTCGGCATCCTCGTCGGAGGCGAAGTAGCCACCCTCGCGCCCCCAGCCCGAGATCGTCCCCGCGACCCGGCCGATCATCTGTTTGACCGAGCTCTCGCGCTGCTCGCTGCCCATCTGCCCGCGGAAGTACTTCTGGGCGACGATGTTGGTCGCGTTCTGAGACCAGCTCTTGGGGAACTCGACGCCCCGCTGCTCGAAGGCCGGGGCGGCGGGATCGCCGATCAGCGCATCGCGCGTCTCCCACTCGATCTGATCGAACGGGTGCGTTCCAGGAGAGGAAAAACGGCGTTCGATCGCGAGGCCCTTGAGACCGTTTTTCGGAGCACTGGTGGCGGTCTGGGACATCGAACTTCTCCTCTCGGGGCGGCTTTAAGGGGGAGCTGCCCAGGATCGTCAACGAGTCGGACGTACTTTGTGTCTCATGACTCCGCAAAACGCCACGAATTTCACGAATTCGTGGGCGTTATCCCTCTATGGTGACAAGACGATGGCGCGGGCAAGAGCGGTCGAGAAGGCCGAATCCGCAAAGGAAGTTGCAAGCGAGGCGATCGCCGCGGTCAAGCCGCGGCTGCGCGGCGTCTCGCACGAGTGGGCCTTCTTCGTCTCCCTGATCCTCGGGGCGGCGCTGATCGTTGCGGCGAAGACGCCGAAGGCGACCCTGGCCGTCGCGATCTACGCGGTCAGCCTCTCGGCGCTGCTCGGCACCAGCGCGCTCTACCACCGGATCAACTGGAAGCGCCCCGAAGTGCGCCGCTGGATGCGCCGCCTCGACCACTCGATGATCTTCTTCCTCATCGCCGGCACCTACACGCCGTTTGCCCTGCTCGTCCTCGACGGTGCTTTGGCCGATGCGATCCTCGTGGTTGTCTGGATCGGCGCGATCGCCGGCGCGATCGTCGAGATGGTCTGGATAGACCATCCCAAATGGGTTGCGGCGCTGATCTACATGTCACTCGGCTGGGTCGCCGCGGTTGCTTTTCCCGGCCTCTGGGATGAGATGGGCGTAGCCGGCACCCTCCTGGTCGCCGCCGGCGGTCTCCTCTATACCGCGGGCGCGGTTGTCTATGCCACCCAGCGCCCGAATCCGAACCCGCGAGTCTTCGGCTACCACGAGGTCTTCCACGCCCTCGTCATCCTCGCCGCCGCCGCCCACTTCAGCGCCATCGCCTTCTTCGCCCTGCCGGCTGACTGATCTCCAGCTTCTGCTGTGTTGATGACCCTATGGGGGTTAAAACACAGCAGAAGTTCTAGGCGATGGCCGTGGCCGCGCGCTCTTTGGCCGCCTCGATCAGCGCCAGCACCTGGATCTCCCGTCCCTCGCGCAGCAGCTCGACCGGGTCGGGATCGTCGTTGACGATGCCCTCGAAGAACTCCTTGCGGTCCTGGTAGGTCGGCAGCGTTCCCTTGGCCCAGCCCCGAGCGTCGTTGAGGATCACCGCCAGGCGGGCGTACTCCTCGCCGAAGAGCTCCGACACCTCGCGCTTCATCCGCTTCGCCAGCGCGGGGGAGGCGCCGGCGGTCGAGATCGCGATCGCCAGCGGGCCGCTGCGGACGATCGCCGGCAGGATGAAGTTGCAGAGCGGCGGCACGTCGACGATGTTGACCAGCATCGCTCGCTTCTCGGCGTCGTCGAAGACGGCGATGTTGACGTCGGTGTCGTCGGTGCAGGCGATCGCGATGAAGACGCCCTCCAGGTCGGCGGGCCCGGCGTAGGCGCGCTTCTCCCACTCGATCGAGCCCTCTGCGGCCAGCGACTCCAGCTCGGGGTGGGCGACCGGGGCGATCAGGGTCACGTCGGCGTCGCAGGCGAGCAGCCCCTCGACCTTCTCGAGGCCGATGTCGCCGCCGCCGACCACCACGCAACGCCGCCCCTTGAGTTTCAGGCAGGCGATGTAGAAGGGGGTCTCGAGCATGTCGCGCACGCACGACTGGTCGCAGATCCCCTTGCGGAGCTGGCAGACGCACTCCTTGCCGGCATAGGCCTGGGCGGGCATGGATCAAAGACTAGTGATCGGCTTCCGGTGTGATTTATGTCCCGTATAGGTGCATAACTAACACCGGAAGCGGGCTCAGAGCGAGGCGAGGGTGAGGCGCAGGCCGTCGGCGACGCTGGTGGTCGCCCGCCAACCCAGCTCGCGCTCGGCGCGGCCGGCGTCGAGCGCGATCCGCTGCACCTCGCCGGCGCGCGGCGGGGCGAACTCCGGCTCGAAGCCCTCGGCGCCGTCGATCTCGGCGAGCTGCCTCGCCAGCTCCAGCACGTCGGTCTCGATCCCGCTGCCGATGTTGACCGGCCCGCTGAACGAGCTCTCCGCCGCCGCCAGCGCCGCCGCCACCACGTCGCCTACATATATGTAGTCGCGCGTCTGCTTGCCGTCGCCGAACACGGTCGGCCGCTCGCCGCCGCGCAGCTTGCCGCAGAAGATCGCGATCACCCCAGCCTCGCCTAGCGGGTCCTGACGGGGGCCGTAGACGTTGCCGAGCCGCAGGCTGACTCCGGAGATGTCGTAGAGCCGTTCGTAGAGCGCCAGGTAGCCCTCGGCGGCGAACTTGCTCTGGCCGTAGGCGGAGAACGGTTCGATCGGCGCGTCCTCGCCGAGCGGCAGCTGCTTGCCGGCGCCCTCGCCGTAGATCGCCCCGCCGGTGGAGACGAAGACGATGCGGGGCGAGCCCGCCGTCCGCATCGCCTCCAGCAGGTTGGCGCCGCCGCCGACGTTGATCGAGGCGTCGAAGGCGGGATCCTCGAGCGACTTGCGGACGTCGATCTGCGCGGCCAGGTGGAAGACGACCTCGGGGCGCGCGGTCGCGACCGTCTCGGCCAGCGCAGCCGCCTCGCGGATGTCGAGCTCAGCCAGCTCGGCGCCAGCCGCCAGGGCGCCGTCGAGGTTCTGCCGCCGCCCGGTGGAGAGGTCGTCGACGACCGTCACCGCGTCGCCGCGCGCGAGCAGCGCATCGACCAGGTTCGAGCCGATGAAGCCGGCGCCGCCGGTGACCAAAGCTCTCATCGGCGCGCGATCTTATGCGCAAAACGCCGCCGATGGGCCTAAATGTCAACTCCGAGTAGACATATCGGCCCGTCGGCGGCGGGGAGGCGTCGCCGAACGCCCCTGCTACCCTCGCCGCCCCATGCGACTGATAGTCACCGAGAAGAACAACAGCGCCAAGAAGATCGCCGACATCCTCGGCCGCGGCGAGGCGAAGGCGGACAAAACCTTCAAAGTCCCCTTCTACACCTGGACCGACGCGGAAGGCGGCGATCACATGACGATCGGTCTCAAGGGCCACGTGCTCGGCCCCGCCTTTCCCGAGGGCTACTCGAACTGGCAGAAGACGGACCTGCACGATCTGATCGACGCCGAGCTGATCAAGGAGCCGACCGACAAAAACGTCGTCAAAGCGATCAAAAAAGTCGCCAAAGAGGCCGACGAGCTGGTGATCGCGACCGACTTCGACCGCGAGGGCGAGCTGATCGGCCTCGAGGCGCTCGAGGAGATGCTCGACTCCAACCCCGACCTCGGCTCCCGCGAGGGCACCGCCGACGGCAGCCTGGTGATCCAGCGCGCCCGCTACTCGGCCCTGACCAAGGAAGAGATCGAGCGCGCCTTCGGCGAGCTCGACACGCTCTCCTACCCGCTCGCCAACGCCGGCGCCGCCCGCCAGGACATCGACCTGCTCTGGGGCGCGACCCTGACCCGCGCCGTCTCCCTTGCCAGCCGCCGCTTCGGCTCCAACTTCCTCTCGGTCGGCCGCGTGCAGAGCCCGACCCTGGGCCTGATCGTCGAGCGCGAGATGGAGCGCCGCGCCCACGTCGCCAAACCCTTCTGGGAACTGTTCGCCAAGTTCCAGCACGCCGACGGCAGCTTCGAGGCCCACCACGCGACCGACAAATTCTGGGAGAAGGCGGAGGCCGACGCGGCGCTCGCCGGCACCTCGAGCCCGGGCACGGTCAAATCGGTGACGGCGCGCAAGAACACGCGCAGGCCGCCGACCCCCTACAACACGACCGCCTTCAGCACCGACGCCTCCAGCCGCCTCGGCATCACCCCCGCCAGCGCGATGCGGATCGCCGAGGACCTCTACATGGACGGCTTCATCTCCTACCCGCGCACCGACAACACCGTCTACCCGGCGTCGCTGCCGATACGGGAGCTGGTCTCCTCGCTGGTCCGGGTCAAGGAGTTCTCCGCCGCCGCCGGCTTGCTCGACCAGCCCGAGCTGAAAGCGACCCGGGGCAAAAAAGAGACCACCGACCACCCGCCGATCTACCCGACCCAGGCGATCCACCCCGGTGCCCTCGACGGCTCCAAGAAGCGCGTCTACGAACTTGTCGTGCGTCGCTTCCTCGCCACCTTCAGCCCGCCGATGATCACCGAGTCCACCCGCGCCGATATCGAGGCCGGCTCGGAGACCTACTTCGTCCGCGGCTCGGTCGTCGTCGACCCCGGCTACGCCGGCATCTACACCTACGCCCGCTCCGCCGACGAGGAGATCCCCGCCCTGCGGGAGGGTCAGCAGCTCGATCTCGACGGTGAGCCCTGGATCGTCGACAAGGAGACCCAGCCGCCCTCGCGGATCTCGCAGGCCAAACTGATCGAGATGATGGAGGAGCGCGGCCTCGGCACCAAAGCCACCCGCGCCGACATCATCCAGAAGCTCTTCGACCGCGGCTACGTCTACGGCAACCCTCCCGTCCCCTCGGAGACCGGGATCGCCCTGTACGAAGCGTTCAAGAGCTACGTGCCGGCGATGGCGACCCCGGAGATGACCGCCCTGCTCGAGGCCGAGATGGACCGGATCGCCGCCGGTGAGATGACCAAGGGCGCCGTCGTCGGCGAGAGCCGCGACCTGCTGCACAAGACCTGGACCGAGATCGACGGCAGCCGCGAGGACCTGGCCAAAGTGATCTGGAAAGGGATGGACGAGGATCGCATCCTCGGTCCCTGCAAGGTCTGCGAAGAGGCCGGTCGCAAGAAGGAGGACGGCTCGCCGCACATGCTGCGGATCATCAGGGCGAAAAAATCGGGCAAACGCTTCGTCGGCTGCAGTGGCTGGACCCTCGACGATCCCGAGTCCTGCGACCAGACCTTCCCGCTGCCCCAGCGCGGCGACGTCTTCAAGCTCGAAGACCGCTGCTCGGTCTGCGGCGAGACCCCGCGGCTCAAAGTGGTTCCCTTCCGCGGCCGTCCCTGGAACCTCTGCCTCAACGACGACTGCGAGTCGATGCAGGAGATGAAGAAACGCCGCGCCGAGCGCGAAGCGGCGAAAGCGGCGAAGAAGGAGATGGAAGGAAAGCCGCTGCCCGACAAATCCTCCACCGCGACGCGCAAACGGAAACGGGCCAAAGCAACGGCCAAATGACGTTCATCTCCCTGGAGGGTGTCGACGGCTCCGGGAAGAGCACCCAGGCCGGCCTGCTCGTGGCGTCACTCGGACACGAGACGCTGCAGATCCGCGAGCCGGGGGGGACCGAGGCGGCGGAGCGGATCCGCGAGCTGCTCGCCGACCCGGCCCTGGAGATCGACCCGTTTGCCGAGCTGCTGCTTTTCTCCGCGGCGCGCGCCGACCTGGTCAGCCGCGTGATCCGCCCCGCGGTCGAGGCCGGCAGGCACATCGTCGCCGACCGCTTCGCCGACTCCAGCGTCGCCTACCAGGGCGGCGCCCGCGGGCTCGGCACCAGCCACGTGCTGGCGCTGGTCGACACCACCATCGACGGCCTCTGGCCCGACCTGACGCTGTACCTGCGGATCGATCCCGAGGTGGGTTTGGGGCGGGCCGAGGGTGAGGACCGTTTCGAGGCCGAGGGCCTGGAACTGCAGCGGGCGGTTGCCGAGGCCTACGACGAGATCGCCCAGATCGCGTCGGATCGGGTGGTAGTGATCGATGCCGAGGGGAGCGTTGAGGAGGTTCATGCGCGGGTGATGGACGCGGTAAGGGGTCATGCGTAGTGGCCGCGGATCCTGTCGTGGCGCAGGGGGTACCCGGGCGAGTGCTGGGTTTTTCGCTCGGTGACCCTGCGGCACTCGCTGAGTCGGTGGGCGAAAAACTAACGCCGCGCTCGCCCGGGTACCCCCTGCGCCACGACACCCGCGGAAGAGGCGCATGACTACGCTCGTCACCCACCAACCCCGAGCGGAAATGGCTCTGTCCGCAGCGCTGAAGAGCGGTCCTTCGCATGCGTACCTGTTCCGCGGGCCGCGGGGCGCTGGCAAGCGGGCGGCGGCACGAGCTTTTGCTGCGGAGATTCTGGCGAGCGCTGCTGAGGAT
>DASSXC010000296.1:0-11403 GCA_035704205.1 Solirubrobacterales bacterium
CGGCTGGTTCGGAGGCCGTCGCCGGCGCTCCTTTCGAGGCCTTAATCCGAGCGTCAAATGCTTCGCGCCGTCAAATGCTTCGCGCCGTTTTTTCTCCCTAGCCGGGTTCGACGAAGCGAGGAGCTGTAGAGCATCAAGGCCGCTCGTAGGTCCTGCGGATGAAGCGGCCCAGGTGGGGCACGGCGAACGAGTACTTTCCGAGTCGATTCTTGTAGATCATCCCGCGCTCGGCGAGGCCGGCCAGCATCTGATTGGCATTGCTCGGCGAGAACCCCTTGGTCAACAGCGCCTTTGCATTCTCGGTGAGTTCGAGGATGGTGAATTCCTCGTCGGGTCGATCGAGGTGCGCCACGACCCAAAGGAGTTCTCGCTGTCGGTCGGTGATCTTCGCCCAGCGCCCGGCGAAGAAGTCGGCATCCAGCTTGCGCTGGATCGCCTCGACCGGCACGAACTTGGTCTCTTCATCGGTGTGCTGGCGGATGAAGACGTCGTATACCTCGCGGCAAATGAACTGGATGAAGTACGGATAGCCGGCCGACTCGTGAACGATGATCTCGACCGAGTCCGGAGTGAGGTTCACCGGGCACTCCGCCACCTCAATCGGCTTCAGGATCGCTTCGCGGCTCTCGTCGTCGCTCAGCTTGGTCAACGTCATAACCCGGAACATGCGCTCGGCATAGGTCCGCGCATCGACAAGTTTGGGAAAGAGGGTTGGGAGACCCGCCAAGACGAGCATGAAGGGAATTCCCTTCTTCTGTATCGAGTGAAACACGTCGAGCAGGACGGAGAGGGGGAACTGGTCCTTGCCTGCGTGATCGGAAAGATTCTGTGCCTCGTCATAAGCGAAGATCACCCTGTGATGACCCTGCTCGCGCAGGTGCTCCCAGGCAAATTCGAGGGTCGCCTTGATCTTGTCTGAGGTCAGTCCCGGCGTTTTCGCGTAGACCGACGCCAGCACTTCGTGAGAGAGCGGAACGTCCCGGCGCTTGCCTGGTGCGCTGAAGCCGACCGGCTTACGTGGCTCTGGCTCGCTCACAGTCGCGAAGGACGTGATCAGCGCCAGGTCCGCAAGCAGACGTTCGGCGAGCGCGGTCTCGCTGATACTCGCCGACTCGGACAGGTCGGCAGTCGCCCATAGCCAGCCACGTTGGACCGCCCTGGGCTTGAACGTCTCCAAGAGCACGGTCTTCCCAACTCCGCGCAAGCCCGTCAGGACCAGGTTCTCGAGGATCTCGTCCTGTTGCAGAAGTCGGTCGAACTCGGCGTACTCCCTCTCTCGGCCGGCGAGATGGGGCGGCATGTGGCCGGCTCCTGGGCGATACGGATTCTTGAACTCGGGCAATGGATTCATAAGCTATTAGGCCATAACCTAAATTTAGGTTAGTAGCTAAATTTAGCAAATGGCCTAACTGGAGCTAAACTCGTCGGGCGCGAAGACCCGCCCGACCGGCTCAGGCGCTCTCAGCGGCAGACACGCGCCGGCTGGGCGGCGGCGACGTGCAGGAACCAGGGGTACTGGGGCGCAGCGTCGCGGGGGAGGCGCAGGAGGGTGACTGAGTCGCCGGGGGCGCCTTCGGTGGCTACGGGGAACTCGCCGGTGGCGAAGCGGCGCAGGGTGAAGTCGGCTTGCGGGCCGGGGGCCAGTTCGATCCGGGTCAGGCCCGGCGAGAGACGCACCTCCGAGTCGGGCGGGGCGTTGCCAGGCACGGCGATGCAGTTCTCGCCCGCTTCGCCGGGGTCGAAGGCGCCGAGGCGGGTGAAGGTCGAGAGCGGCAGCGCCTGGGAGAGGACGATGTCCGCCTGGTGGCGGGCGTAGTCAGGGGCGGCAGCGAGCTCTGAAGGCGTATAGGCGGGAGAGCCGTACTCCTCCACCGCCGGCAGGTACTTGGCGACCTGCACATCGATCAAGGTGGTCGTTCCGGCGACCTCGGTGTTGAGCGAGAACTCGGGGTCCACCGTCCGCTTGGCGATTTCGATCGCCCCCAGGTCGCCCTTGGTCAGCTGCGACTGCTGTTCGAGCACGTCGCGGCCGTCCTGGAGGACGATCAGGTTGACTGCCACCGCGGCGACGGCGAACCCGCCGACGGCAATCAGCGCGCGTTTGCCGAACCGCACCCCCTGCAGGAGGTTGGCGAGGAGCAGGAGGACGAGGACCCCGCCCATGTACTGGTAGCGGCTCGAGGTCGGGTCGCGGCCGGGGATCTGGTTGAAGGCGGTGAGAAACCAGTTGGTCGCGGTCGCCGCGGCGACCGGCCAGAAACCCGGAGCAACGCCAGGCTTGCGCACCTGCCGGTAAGCAAAGACGACGACCAGGGCGACGAGGATCGCCCGGCCCCACACGGGGTCGGTCGAGCCGCCGTACGGGGTGGTGCCGAGGCCGAAGACCGAACCGACCGCGACCGCCGCCGATTCGAAGACGAAGCGTGGCGAAGCCAGCACGTTGTGCAGCGAGACGTGGGTTTCGGCATCGGACCCCCAACCCAGGTACCAGATGCCGTAGAGGACGACCGGCACGGCAACCAGGTAGGCGCGCGCGAGGCCGCGGCTGCGACGCTTCTGGAAGACGTCGACCGCGGCCGCCGCCGCAAACGGGATCGCGACGCTGGAGAAGCCGAACGAGAGGCAGAGGAAGGCAGTGGCCGCGATGTCGCCGCGCCTGTCTTCGCGGTCGAGCGCGAGCAGCATCGCCAGGCCGAAGAGGACGGAGCCGACGAAGCTGATCTCGAACGGCCACAGCAGCGCCTCCCAGGCGGGACCGAGGAAGAGCAGCAGAACCGCGGCAATGAGAGCCAGCCAGGGCCCGACGCGCCGCCTCACGTAGACGAAGAGCAGGGCGGCGGTGACCGCGCAGGAGACGGCGAGCAGCACGTATTCCGGCCTCGCGTCGGACATCCCGAAGACGCGCAGCAGCACCTGCTCGATCGCCACCGGGATGACGACGATGTGCTCGTTGTGCGGCCTCAGCAACGCGTCGGCGGTGAAGTCCCGGCGGTTCATCAAGAACTCCCAGGTGTCCTGGAGGAACGTCATCTCCCGCGTCAGGACCAGCAGCAGCGCGACAGAAGCCACCATCGCCATGCCGAGCAGCGCCACCGGAGCGTTGCGGTTCAGCCACTCCGCGTTGCGGTTCACCCAGTCCATGGCGGTGCGGGAGTGTATTGGCGGCTCTGGACCCGGAGGCGGCGCGGCGCTATGGAGAGCCGGCTGGGGGCGTGCCGGGAGGCGGTACCGGCCCCCAGCTCGCGCGACCGTCGCCGGAAATGGGGATCGGACGGCCTCCCACCGCCGGCGTATCCAGGGTCACGTCGGCGAGGGCCTTGACCCGGGAAAGGGCCTCCCGGACGTCGCTCTTCACACCCTGGATGCCATAGGTGTGCAAATCGGAGGTCAGCCCCGAAGCGTCGATGCCGGCTGCGTCGGCGAGATAGAGCGCCCGCGGCATGTGAAAGCCCTGGGTGACGACAACCGCATCGCGCACGCCGAAGATGCTGCGAGCGCGAACCATCGAGGCCCAGGTGTCAAAGCCCGCGTGATCCTCGAAGATGACGCGTCCCGGGACACCGTCGCGCACGAGCGCCTTGCGCATCGTGTTTGGCTCGTCGTAGACCCAGGTGTGGTGATCGCCGGAGACGAGGATTCGGTCGACCTTGCCGGCGTCCCATAGGGCCGCCGCCTGTTTCACCCGGTCGGCGAGCATCGTGCTCATCGAGCCGTCTGGCTCGACCAGGGCGCCGAGAACGATGGCGGTCTGCCTGTGAGGTACATCGCTGACGTCTCCGGTCGAGTCCCCCCTCGCGCCCAGGAGGATGTAGGCGTTGGACAGCCCCACCAGGCCAACGATCAAAGCAAGGCCAGCCAGCGTCGCCCGCGACAGCCGCGGCCAGCGTCGCAACGGATAGGTCACTGCGTACAAAAGCCTCCGCATGGCCCGGCACCGTACCAGTAGGCAACTATCCTCACCCGCAAGAGTGAGCCCAACCCGACCGTCCCGAAGGCAGGTCCAGCGGAGGCGCAGAGTCGCGGGGATCGTCCTCGCCCTCGTCGCCGTGGCAGCCGTCTACCTGACCCTGGCAGCAACCGTCTTCGCACCGGTCGACACCCACGGCGCCGAGGTCGCACGCCTGACGATCGACAGCGAAGCGGTCGGGGAGGATCTTGAGGTGGCCGTTGTCCTGCCGGAAGGGACGAGTGGCGAGCCGGGCAAGCGACCGTTGCTGGTCTTCCTGCACGGAAGAAGCGGAACGGCCGACACCTATACGGGGGACGAGGCATTCTTCCGAGGCCTGTCAGGGCTGGGCGACCGAGCGCCGATCGTCGCTTTCCCCGACGACGACGGCGACAGTTACTGGCATGACCGCGACACCGGGAACTGGGGCACCTACGTAATCGACGAAGTGATCCCCATGGTGGCCGAGCAATTCGATGCCGACCCCGAGCGAGTGGCAATAGGCGGCATTTCCATGGGCGGCTTCGGCGCCTACAACCTGGCCCTCCATAACCCAGGCCGGTTCTGCGCAGTCGGCGGCCACTCGCCCGCGCTCTGGTTCGAAGGCGGCGATACCGCTCCGGGAGCATTCGACGACGCCGAAGACTTCGAGCGCAACGACGTGATCGAGACCATCCAATCCAACCCAGCCGCCTTCGGCCCGACCTCGATCTGGAACGACGCCGGCACCAGGGATCCCTTCCTGATCTCCGATACCGCTTTCAACGAAACCCTGGAAGCCGCCGACGCCAACCTCACCGCCCATACGTGGCCCGGCGAGCATGACAGCGCTTACTGGGATAGCCACTGGCCCGCGTATCTGCGCTTCTACGCGGATGCCTTAGCGGGATGCTGATGACCGTGCCGGAAAGCGACCCAGACAAAGCCGGCCAGGCTCGCCGCAGCGATCAGTGCGGCAACGACCGAGTAGGACGTGCCGGGAGGTGGGCTTAGGGCCGGCACGTAGAGGGCCAGGGCGAAGATGGCGTTGAGCGCCACCAGGGCGATCGACAGGCGTGGGTAGACGGAGTAGGCGCCGACGACGCAGGCGCAGATCGCCAGCAGGGGGACGACGAGGCTGCCGACGTGGAGCAGGGTCGAGGAATCGGGCTCGCCGAACATCAGCAGGGCCCAGATCGCACAGGCGAGGCCGCAGAAGGCGAAGCAGAGGAGGGCGAAGCGCCACTCGGGTCCGTCGGGTCTGCCCCGGGCTCGGGCGAAGAGCATCGCCAGGGGGCCGATCAGCAGGAACCCGACAAGGGGGAGCAAGGAGAAGAAGCGTGGCAGCCGCAGCGCTTCGACCGCACGACCGGGGTGCCCTTCGCCGATCTCCTCGACGGCGCGCTCAACCGCTCCTTCGACGTCCTTTTGGCCGACCAGTTTGGTCACGTTCCCCCACTTGTTTTCAAGCGTGCCGTCGAAACCGGCCGTGCGGTAACCGTCACCGATCGTCTCCAGGGCGCCGCGATCGTCGATTTCGAGCGAGCCGCCCAACTGCCACTTGAGCAAGCGGTCCCCGGGCGGGTCGGCGAGGCGCTGGTAGGCGGACCACGGGGCGAGCAGCACGATCCCCACCAGCGCCGCGATACCCAGCCAGCGCCAGTCGGGCAGTCCGCGCACTGCTCCGACGATCAGCAGCGGGATGAGCCCAAACGCGCTGGCCCCGTGAGCCAGCATCGCCAGGGCGCAGAGCGCGGCGAAGAGGACGGCGACGAATGGGCTGTGGCGCAGCCGCCGCCAATCCTCAGAGAGGACGATGGCGAACGCGGCGAGGACGAAGGCGGCGGCGATCAGCTTCGGCCAGACGAAGAAGCCGTGCACGATCGCGATGTCGCTGACCATCAGCGCGAAGATCGCCAGGCCGCGGACGAAAGGCCTGATGCGCGCGGCGCAGAGCACCGCCCACATGCCGAGGATCCAGAGCTGCTGGACGACGACGCCGAGCACCTGGTAGTGGCGCCCGGAGTCGTCCCAGCCGAAGGGCCGCTGAGCGAGCACGTATCCCGATTGCAACGGCGGCCTGTCGCTGGAGAGCCAGTCGCCGAACGGCGGCGGCGGACCGTGGTGGCCGTGGTGGTAGTACCAGTCGGCGAAGAAGCGCGGGATGTCGTTGTCGGTGGGCAGCGGATGCGAGAAGCGGATCGTGGCAAGCGCGAGCGGCTGGTCGCCGCCGCCGTGCAGGAAGCCGAGGTAGAGGACGAAGGCGCTGCCGAGCGCCCACAGTGCCGCGGGCACCGCGAGCTCCCGCAGCAGCTCGCGATCGAGCCGATCGGGCCGCGCCATGACGATCCCCTGGATCGAGCCGAGGACGATCAGGAACGCCGTCGCCTGACCCAGCGTCGGGTCCGCGTAATAGGCCCAAAAGGCGAGCATCGCGGTGAGACCGGAGGCGGCGAGGGCGACGCCGAGCAGCAATGGCACGCCGCTCAGGCCGCGCCGCATCGCGACGAAGACCCCCAGGGCCGCGGGCAGGCCGGTGAGGAGCAGGTGCTCGACGAGCATCCAGAGCAAGGTCGCGTCAGCGCTCACGCCGTTTCCCGACTCGGGCCGTAGCACCGATTCCCAGGGCAGCCAACGCCACGATCAGGGAGATGACGGTCAACCAGCGGCCAAGGGTAATGCCCGCACCCCAGCCAGCGGTGACGACCACCTCGCGGGCCCCACGGGAAGCTGGCAGCCGGAGCACCATTCTCCCCTCGCCCGACCGCCCGACAGGACGGGCGCCATTGACGTCAACCAGGTAGGGCCCGGTGGCGATGTTGGTCTCGGCGGTACCGGCAGAGCCAGCCGGATAGACCGCTCGGTAGATGTCACGCCGCCCCTCGATGGGAAACCCGAGCGGTGGCAGAGTCGGTTTCACGATCGGCGCCGACCCGTCGGCGAACTGGAGCGTCGCGTACCAGCTCCGCGGGGGCTGCGTGGACGAGACGAGCGCTTCGTCCCGGCCGGACAGCCAGGACCGCACTCTGAAGCTCTGGTCCACCGAGAGGCCGAAACTGAAGACAGCAATCGCCACCAAGGCAAAAACCGGCAAACGGTTGGTCGCGGGGTCACGCTGCATAGCGGCGAGCGCGAGGGTGACGAGCCCGACGAGACAGAGATCAACGTAGGTGAGAACCCTGTAGGGGAACTGGATAAAGCGCAGGACCCTTGGCAGCTCTTCGATCAACGAGGGAGACAGAACCAAGACGAGGAGGGCGCCTCCAAGACCCAGCAATCCCAGCGCCACCCTCCTGTTAGCCGGCGAGAGAAAGTGCCAGTACGCGGCGCCGCAGAAGAGGGCCCAAAGCAGGGCGAGGACCGGAAGCTGGGCACTGACGTCGGCTTTCACCCACCAAGGGGTGTCACTGACATCTCGCAGGATGTTGAAAAGGTTCTCCGGGTTCGTATAGAAGGCGAGGCCGATCGGGTCAGGATCGCTTTCGGCCAAACGCGTGTGGTAAAGCACGAGGGGCGTCAGAATCCAGGCGTTGATGCCCGCCCCGAGAACGGTAAGGCCGACGACCGCGGCCCCACGCTGGATTTTCCGCTTAGCAGCCCGCCAATAGCAGGCCACCAGCAGGACTGCGCAAACCAGGAGGAACAGCGTTCCCCAAACCAGAGTGAGCGTGTGAGTCCCGGTGAGGATCACGATGCCGATGACGTACGCAACCGCCGAGGGCAATCGGATGTGCTCCTCGCGGAACATGCTCATGGCGCTCGCGGCGACCAAAGGAATCATCAAGGTCGCGATCGCTTCCGGAATGTCGCCACGCCCGTACAGGTTGGTAACCGCAAGCGGGGCAGTCACCGCGATGCAGCCTGGAAGCTGCGCCTGCCACCCGCGAACACCCAGCTGACGAGCAATCCAGGTCCAGCCAAGGTAGGCGGCGGCAAGCGCCCCCGCATAGCCGACCAGAACCGCAACCTCGGGGCTCGTGACTGAGGAGACGGCTCCCAGCACGGCGTAAATCGAGCCTCCGTAGAACGCGTAATAGGGATAAAAGGCACCCAGCGAGGTCTGGAGGAAATAGCTCGGCTCACCCAGATCCTCAATGTTGAGACCCTGCACCCAAATCAGCCACAGGTGATTGCCCCAGTCGTTCGAGAAGGTTCGGTCGGTGAAGAGGAGCGGGGTGAGCAGCCCGAAGATCACCGCGATTGGGATCAGCCAGTGCCACCGTGCCCCCGCCGCAGCCATCCTGTCGCGGCGCAACATGGCCGGAAAGCTTCGCAGCGCTGTCAAGACGGAAAAGAGGGCAGGGCACGGCTAGACTGCGCCCGGATGTCCGAGCAAGCGACCCCGAAGAACGCTCAGGCCTCCCACGGCGGCGGCGAGCCCGACCTGCGTAGCGAGATTGCCCGCCAGCAGGAGGAAATCCTGCGCTTGCGCGATCTCCTGGTCAGCAAGGACGCCGAGCTTGGCGCCGCCAAGGGGCGCCTCGCCGAGCTCGACGATCGCTCGCAGCGGCTTGCGGGCGCGGCGGGGCGGATCGAATCCCGGCTTCCCGGAGTCGGCAAGCTGATCGGAACCGCCCTGCGCATGCTGCAGACCCAGTGGCGCTAGCCCCAACCATGGCGGCGCCGCGCTTCTCGATCCTCACGCCTGTCCACGACACCCCTCCCGGCGTGCTGAAGAAGATGCTGCGCTCGGTAAAGCGCCAGAGCTTCGCGGACTGGGAGCTCTGCCTGGTCGACGACTGCTCCCCCGCGCCGCACGTGCGCCAGATGCTCGAGCGAGCGCAGGCCGCCGACCGCCGCGTCCGGGTCGAGTACCGCGAGGTGAACGGCGGCATCGTCGCCGCCTCCAACGACGCCCTGCGGATGGCCGAGGGCGAGTTCGTCGCCCTGCTCGACCATGACGACGAGCTGCACCCCGACGCCCTCGCCCACGTCGCCGCGGCGATCGACGCCAACCCCGAGGCCGATTACGTCTACACCGACGAGGACAAGATCGACCTCAACGGGCACCACTCGCAGCCCTTCTTCAAGCCCGACTGGTCGCCGGAGCGGATGCGGACGCAGATGTACACCTGCCACCTCAGCGTGCTGCGCCGCTCCCTGGTCGAGGAGGTCGGCGGCTTCGATCCAGAGTTCGAGGGCTCCCAGGACTGGGACCTGGTGCTGAAGGTGACCGAGCGCGCCCGAGCGGTCCTCCACGTGCCCCGTGTCCTCTACCACTGGCGGCTGCTGAAGACCTCCGCCGCCGCGGCGGCGGCGGCGAAGCCCTGGGCCTTCGAGGCCGGGCCCCGGGCCGTGCAGGCCCACTGCGACCGGATCGGCCTGCCCGCAAAGGTGGAGCAGGACCCCGCCGACCCCGGCGTATTGCACCTGCGCCCGCAGCTCACCGAGCAGCCGCTGGTAAGCATCGTCATCCCCACCGGCGGCCAGGTGCGCGACGTGCGCTTCGAGCCGGTCGTCCTCGTCGTCAACTGCGTGCGCAGCATCGTCGAGCGCTCCACCTACGAGAACTACGAGATCGTCTGCGTGGTCGACGACTCAGTCGGGCAAAGCGTGCGCGACGAGCTGCAGGCGCTCGCCGGCGAGCGCCTGCGCCTGGTCGAGTTCAGCGGCCCGTTCGACTTCTCGGCCAAGGTCAACCAGGGCGCGATCCACAGCGAGGGCAAGCACCTGCTGCTGCTCAACGACGACATCGAGATCACCACGCCAGAGTGGCTCGACCGCATGGTGATGTACTCCGAGCGCGAGGGGATCGGTGCCGTCGGCGCCAAGCTGGTCTGGGGCGACACCCGCCTCCAGCACGTCGGCCTGAGCTTCGAATACGGCCTGCCCAACCACCTCTACCGCGGCTTCGCCGGCGACTTCACCGGCTACATGAACGACGTCCTGATCGCCCGCAACTGCCTCGCCGTGACCGGCGCCTGCCTGATGACCCGCCGCGACGTGTTCGAGGAGATGGGCGGCCTGACGCGGGAATTCCCGGTCAACTTCAACGATGTCGACTACTGCCTCAAGGTCCACTCCAGCGGCCGCCGCATCGTCTATGACCCCGACCTCGTCCTCTTCCACTTCGAGTCGTCGAGCCGGGTCGCCGAGGTCGAGAAGTGGGAGTTCGAACTGCTGGTCGAGCGCTGGCGCCGCGTCGCCGCGGTCGACCCCTACAACAACCCGAACCTGCACCGCGGCGTGCCACGCCTGACCGCCAACTTCGGCTGGGCGCGACGCAAGCGGGCACAGCTTCCCTGGCGGCTGCGCCGCCGCCCAAGTATTGATTCCACGCCCTCAGGCGGGTAGTGGATCAGGGCGTGGATCGGATGCCTGAGCCGACCACACAACGGAGACCGCCGGGCGCTTGTGCCAGACGTCGCAGTCGGTCCGATACAGCTGAGCGTGCTGACAATCACGTGGAGGCCCGTACCCGACTTAACCCAGTCCGAGAACATGCCGGAAGCGACTGCTGCCTCTGGCGCTTAGATCGTAGTCCCAGGCGAGAGACAACCGTGTCGATGGCTGGATAAGCAGCGCGGGGTCGAACCTAAACTGTCAAGTTTTATTTAGAACTTATTAAGATCTTCTCCAATACCTATTGTTACCTAAAAATGTTCTTGCGTCTCCGATTGGTCTCTCGGAGAATGCCCTGACTGTCACTCAGTGACACACCGCATCATCCTTGAGCAAATGCAGGAGGGTGATCGGCAGGGACATGATGCAGCCCCCTAAGACGATCCAAGCCATTCACCCAGGTGTTCAGCATGGCTGTTCGGGGGGTCCATCCGCTGAGAGTGCAGCTGCACTTCTACGCAAGCTGTCTAAAAGCGTCGACGGTGCGCTCTCCTGCGTCATGGCGAATCGGCGATACGACCTGATTGTCGATCCCCGATTCTTAAGGCAGTAGACCGATGACCGTTATCCGGCCAGACTCGCCCAGACAGGCGCGGCTTGTGCTTGTCGGACGTCTCCGAGCTCGCCTTCCCGAGATCCGGCAAGCCGCTTTAATGCGGATATCGACACTTTCCAATACGCCTGAGGTCGACGACCCTACCTATCGAGACGGCCTCCACAGTGCTGTGCTGACAGCTATCGACTACGGATTTGCGATCATCGAAGCTGAGGACGAGACGAGACCGCCAATTCCGCAGTTTCTCTGCCTACAGGCCCGTAGGGCAGCTCACAACGGTGTCGGTCTCGACACCGTTGTGAGGCGCTACATAGCCGGCTATACGTTGCTGAGCGATTTCGTCATGCAAGAGGCTACAGCGAGCAGATTGGAGGAATCTACCTTTCGGGAAGTAACGCGTACAACCGCACTACTTTTTGAGCGGCTCGTCGGGACGGTCACCGAGGAACATATGCTTGAGACCACGATCCGCGCCCGATCGACGGACCAGCGAAAGACGGCACGCATCCGCAGCCTCCTACAAGGGGAGCTTGTAGATACGAAGGGGCTTGACTACGACTTTGATGCGCATCACCTGGGT
>DASSXC010000297.1:0-4026 GCA_035704205.1 Solirubrobacterales bacterium
AGTCCCCTGGACGTCCCGCTCCTCCGACCTCATTTGTCCTCGCCCTCATCGACAACCTCAGCGTCGACAACCTCCTCCTCATCGGAGGAATCGCCGGAAGCCCCGTCCTCGGACGCGGCCTGCGCCTGCTCCTGCGCCGCCGCGTAGATCTGCTCCGACACTTTGGTCATCGCCGCGGTGAGCGCCTCGGTCTTCGAGTCGATCTCCTCCTTGCTGTCGGACTCGAGCGCCTCGCGCACGCCTTTGAGCGCGCCCTCGATCTCCTCCTTGTTCGCCGCCTCGATTTTGTCGCCCAGCTCCTCGACCTGTTTCTCGGACTGGTAGGCGAGGTTCTCGGCGACGTTGCGCGCCTCCGCCAGCTCGCGCTGCGCCTTGTCCTCTTCTGCATGCGCCTCGGCGTCGGAGACCATGCTCTGGATTTCCTCGTCGGAGAGGCCGGAGCCGGATTTGATCTCGATTTTCTGCTCTTTGCCGGTGCCCAGGTCTTTGGCGGTGACGTGCAGGATGCCGTTGGCGTCGATGTCGAAGGTGACCTCGATCTGCGGCAGGCCGCGCGGCGCCGGCGGGATCCCGGTCAGCTGGAACTTGCCGAGGCTCTTGTTGCCGCTCGCCATCTCGCGCTCGCCCTGCAGGACGTGGATCTCGACCGACGGCTGGTTGTCGTCGGCGGTCGAGAAGATCTCCGACTTCTTCGTCGGGATCGTCGTGTTGCGCTCGATCAGCTTCGTCATCACGCCGCCTTTGGTCTCGATCCCGAGGGTCAGCGGGGTGACGTCGAGCAGCAGCACGTCCTTGACGTCGCCGGCCAGCACGCCCGCCTGGATCGCGGCGCCGACGGCGACGACCTCGTCGGGGTTGACCCCCTGGTGCGGGTCCTTGCCGGTCAGCTCCTTGACCTTCTCGCGCACCGCCGGCATCCGGGTCATGCCGCCGACCAGGACGACGTGGTCGATCGTCGCGTCGGCGTCGCCCAGCGCCCGTTTCACCGGTCCGACGACGCGGTCGAGCAGGTCGCCGGTCAGCTCGTTCAGCTTCGAGCGGCTGAGTTTCAGGTCGAGGTGCTTGGGCTGACCCTCGACCGCGGTGATGAAGGGCAGGTTGATCTGCGTCTCCTGCGCCGAGGAGAGCTCGATCTTGGCTTTCTCCGCCGCCTCGTAGAGGCGCTGCAGCGAGTTCTTGTCAGCGGCGAGGTCGACGCCCTGGTCTTTTTTGAACTCGGCGACCAGCCACTCGACGATCGCTTTGTCCCAGTTGTCGCCGCCGAGGTGGTTGTCGCCGGCGGTCGCCTTCACCTCGAAGACGCCGTCGCCGATTTCCAGCACCGAGACGTCGAAGGTGCCGCCGCCGAGGTCGAAGACGAGGATCGTGTGGTCGGCCTCGCCTTTGTCCAGCCCGTAGGCGAGCGAGGCGGCGGTCGGCTCGTTGATGATCCGCTTGACGTCGAGCCCGGCGATCTTGCCGGCGTCCTGGGTCGCCTGGCGCTGGTCGTCGTTGAAGTAGGCGGGGACGGTGATCACGGCGCTGTCGACCGCTTCGCCCAGCTTCGCTTCGGCGTCGGTCTTCAGCTTCTGCAGGATCATCGCGCTGATCTCGGGTGGGCTGTACTGCTTGTCGCGCGCGTCGACGCGGACATCGCCGTTGGGCCCGGCCTCGACCTTGTAGGGGACGATCGTCTCCTCCTCTTTGACTTCGGCCTCCTTGCGCCCCATGAAGCGCTTGATCGAGAAGATCGTGTTCTCCGGGTTCATCACCGCCTGGCGTTTGGCAACGGTGCCGACCAGGCGGTCGCCGGAGTCGGTGAAGGCGACGACCGAGGGGGTCGTGCGCCCGCCCTCGGCGTTCTCGAGAACGGTCGGCTCGCCGCCCTCCATCACGGCGACGCAGGAGTTGGTCGTGCCCAGGTCGATGCCGATCGTCTTGCCCACTTCTTCCGTACCTCCAGGGGTTTTGTCTTGACTAGCTGAGAGCCGCCGCGCGGACTCTGAAAATCTAAGTGGCAGTATGGCAGATTTTTAGCTGAATTCAAAACCCCTTCCGTATATTGGTTTCGAGTGCGGTGACGTGGGGACAGGAGAGGCGCCTCGACCAATCCACGGATTTAGGAGGAAAGCCTTGAGCTACGTCCACCGAGCGACTCGCCTGTCCGTCATGGCGCTGATCGCGGCAGCACTCGCCTTCGCCCTGCTACCCGCTTTGGCCAACGCAGGTAACAGGGCCCAGGCCCACGTTCACGCCCATCACGGCAAGTCCCACGGTCATGGCCACCACCACCGGGGACATCACGTCAAGCCCCACGGCCACCACGGCCAAGCCAAGCGCGACCTGACGGTGATGACCCGGAACCTCTACCTGGGCTCCAGCCTCGGGCCGGCGCTCGAAGCGAAAACCCCGGAAGGATTCGTCGAAGCCGTCGCGCGGATCTACGCGACGGTGCAGTACACGAACTTCCCGCAGCGCGCCGAGGCGATCGCCGACGAGATCCAGGAGGAGGGGCCGGACCTGATCGGCCTGCAGGAGGTCACGAAATGGACGACCGGTGGCGTGAACCCGCCCCCTGGCTATGACTTCCTCGCGATCCTGGAAGGCGAGCTCGAAGCCCGGGGCCTGGACTACTCGGTGGCGGCGATCGCGCACAACGCGAACATCGGCCCGGCGCCGCTGGTGTCGGAAACCTGCCCTGTCGTTTCGGGGCAATTCACCTGCTCGGTGCAGCTCGAAGATCGCGACGTGATCCTCGTCGACGACGACACGCCGGGCCTGACCTGGGGCAACCCGCAAAGCGGCCACTACACCGCTCAGCAGGTGATCGAATCGCCGGTCGGCCCGCTCTCGTTCGACCGCGGCTGGGCCAGCATCGACGCGAAACTGAAGGGTCTGCCGTTCCGGTTCGTGGACACCCACCTCGAAACCGAGGAATCGCCGCTCGTGCAGGAAGCGCAGGCGGCCGAGTTCCTCGCGGGCCCGGGCAAAGGCGGGACGATCGTCGCCACCGGCGACTTCAACTCCGCGTCGGACGGCTCCACGACCACCTCCTACGCGCAGCTCACCGCGCCCGGCAAATTCCGTGACGCCTGGGACGAGGAAGAGCTCGGCCCCGGCAGCACGTGCTGTCAGGAATCGAACACCCCGCCGCTCGCGCCGGGCGCGCTGAACAACCCGGTCTCGACGCTGCGGACCCGGATCGACCTGATCCTCAGTCGTGGCGCCGCCCGCTCGAACGGAGACGAGGCCGAGTTGGTCGGGGACACGCCGTTCCAGGCGACCCCGCCCTTCTGGCCCTCAGACCACGCGGGGGTGGTCAGCGTCCTGCACTTCGGCCATTAACCAGCTCACATAAGGCCCATCCCGGCAGGGGTGGAACGTCGTGACTTTTTCGTCGAGCGCAGCGGGCGCCAGCCGCAACCCGCCCCTTCGAAAAAGTTAAGTGGAACCCCTGCCGGGATGGGCCGCCGGCTAACCCTCGCCGGCGGTGGCGGCTACGAAGGCGGCCACTTCCTTGGCCTGCTCTTCGTTGAGGATGCCGCCCGGCATGCGGCCCGGGGTGGTGCTGCTGTCGACACCGACTTCGACCGCGTTGAGGACGCGGCCTTCGGTCGCTTTGATCGCGTCCGCCGCGGTCGGTCCTTCCGGTGGTCCACTCGGGGCCAGCAGTTCGTCGAGATTCGGCCCGAAGTTGCCGTCGGTCCCCGCGGCGTAGAGCGTGTGGCAGGTCCCGCAGTTGGTTTCGAAGAGGCTCTGGCCGGCCTCGAGGTCGCTTGGAACCGGCTTTGCGTTGGCCGAGTCGCCGTCGGCGCGGAAGGCGAGCCAGGGGATCACCGCCGCGAGGACCAGGACCAGAAGGCCGAAGACGACGAAGGTCTTCCTACTCATCTTTGGGGCGCTCCAAGCTCATTTGCGCCCGGCACGGTACCAGGGGCACATCCGGCGTAGCTCGCACTCGCCGCAACGTGGTTTGGGCCGGCACGCCTCGCGCCCGTGCCGGATCAGGTTCATGTGCAGCTCGTAGGCGTCCTCGGGCGGGACGAT
>DASSXC010000298.1:0-12267 GCA_035704205.1 Solirubrobacterales bacterium
TCTTCAGCGGGCGGTCGTTGCCGGAGCTGGCGAACGAGGTGCGCTCCTGGTCCACCCAGCCGCTCGCCGACTCGCGCAGCAGATACCCGTCCCCCGGCAGGGCGAAGGGCGGAATGATCGGCGGCGGCACGGTCGGATCGGGTTCGGGCAGGTCGTCGGCCGGTGGGAAGTTGAGGCGGGGAACCACCGAGACCACCGCCCGCACCGAACCGCCGTCGCGCACGGCGGCGGCGGCGATCGCGGTCGAGCCCGGCAGCGGCTGGCTGGAGAAATGCCACGGCTGACCCGCTCCGTCGCGCTCGATCACGATGTCGCGCCCTGCCGCGACCGCGCCGCCGTCCGGCAGCCCCGCGACGACGAGCAGGTGGGGGTCACCGGACCGCACCCTGTCCAGCAAGGCGTGAGCGGAGGCATCGACCCGCCAGGCGCCCCCGTCGTTGACAAGCAGGTCGCCGCCGGCGGCGACGATCGCCTCGCCGCCGGCGAAGGCGATCGAGGTCAGGTTGGCGCTCTCGAACCCCGCCGGAAGCGACTCCTGGTCCCAGCTCTTGCCGTAGCGCAAGAGGACGCCGGTCTTGCCGACCGCGTAGCCACGATCGGGGTTGGCGGGGTCGAAGGCGACGTCCATCAGATTGCCTTCGAAGCCGATCGGTATGCCGGGGTCCTGGACCCAGAGCTCGTCGGCGGCGTTCCACTGCCACATCGCCCCCACGTCGCCAACGGCGTAGGCGGTGCGCGGTTCCGGCCAGGCGACGCCGCGCAGGGTCGCCCGGTTGACGCTGCCGCTGCTGGAGAGCAGGAACTCCCGCCTCCAGCCCCGACCCGGCAGGTAGCGGGCCACGGCCCCGTCGGCGCCGACCGCGAGGGCGCCCGAGTCGAGCGAACCGGGCGAGCCGCCTGGTGCACCGGTCACGTCGGTCAGCGGCGCGCGCAGCGCGAGCGGCCATGGGGCGGGCGGCGCGGGTGCCGTCTTCGCGGAGATCTCGACCGGGCCCTCCAGCCAACCGGCATCGGCATTGGAGAATGCGCCGCTGGGATGGAAGTTCGTGCCCGCGCCGGGCAGCCGGGTGAAGATCCCTTCGGCGAAGCGGAGGTAGGTGCCCCGGTTGCTTTCCTCGCTCCCGCCGGGATCGAGCGGGTTGGTGATCACCCGGGTGCCGTACTGCCCACCCGGCCAGGCGAAGCTGCGATAGCCACCCTGGCGCGACAGCTTCACCCCCAGTGCCGCATCGCAGGCGACGATTTTCGCGTCGCACCACGAGCCGGTCACCGCCCCGTCGCCGCTGTCGTAGAAGAGGGTGATGTCGCGAGAGACCGCGCCGATCTCCGCCGAGAGGTCGATCCAGAGCCCGTCGGAGGTGACGGTCAACGGTTGCGCCGCGCCACCCATCGGAGCGACGCCGGCGATCCCTTCTCCAGGCGTGTCGGAATCGGCGAAGGGGGTTCCCGCGAGTGGCCGTTCGACCCACAGCCCTTCCCCAGCGGATTCCGTGCGCTCCAACAGGACCACGGATTTGCCCAGCGTGTCTTTGGCCTCCGCCAGCGCCCAGGCATTGGCGAGGCCGGTCGCGTCGATCGCGAGGACGTGGAAGTGGGTCTCCGAGCCAGCCGGGATCTGGACCTCCTCACGGTCCCATTGCGTGCCGTCGAAGTGGAGGATCCCGTCGGCCGCCGAGCGGCCGATCGGGGCGAACAGCAGGCCGGTGTGGGAGCCCTCGTCGAAGGCGGCGTCGACGACCGTGCCGAGACCCTGTTCGTCCGCCAAGGTCTCGGCCGGCTGCGGCCCTTCGGCGGGCAACAGCACGTCCGCGGCGGGGGGTTCGATCGCGTGCCAGTTGCCACCGGGGTCATGAGCCAGGACGACCGTCTGATCCCCGGGAGGGCGGTGCAGATCGCGGCCGACGAGCACTCCGCCGCCCTCGTGGGTGATGCGGGCCGAGAGGCGGTTGGGAACCGGCCCGCGATAGGGGTGTCCGGAGGCATCCACCGGCGTCTCGAAGACCTGCCAGCCGCCGGCGTCGGTGTGGCGCAGGAAGGCGAGCTGCGGATCGGGCTGAGTCGAGCTGAGCTGAGGCCCGAAGGGGAGATTCCGGGAGCCGACGTGGACTTCCCCGACGGCGAGGGGAAGCTGGCGGTAGCCCCAGGCCTCCCCCGGCTCGCCACCGGGAGCGGCGCCCATCAGCGTCGTCTCCGCATCGGCGGTGCCGAGCAGCGGCAACGGACCGACCGGGTTGGTGGCGCCATCGCCGCTGTCGGGGCTGGCAACCGAGACGAGCGAAGCGAAGAGCAGGACGAAGGCGGCGATGTGGGGTGCCCGGCGGCTCATCTCGCCTTGATCTCCTTCGTCTCGAAGGCCAGGCTGGTCGGATAGCGCTCGCGGCTGAGCCGCAGGCTGACGCTGCGGCGACCGGGGGCAAAGACCCGCGAGGGCGTCTTGGCGACGACCCGTCCGCCGCGCTTGGCAAGAAGGATGACCCGGGCGCGGCGGGTGAGCGTGAAGCTGACGGTCAAGCGCAGGCCGTGCAACTGCGATTTGACCCGCCGCAGCAGCGGCGGCAGCCGTTTCACCTTGCCGCCTTTCGGTTTTTCTTCGACCAGCGGGATCGGCGGCGGGGCGAAGAGCTGCGAGTCGTCCACCGGCAGGCGGTCGGGGACGAACTGCTCCGCCGACTCGTTGGGCCGGAACTCGATCGTGCCCTGGAAGGCGGGGTCGTTGTCCGGCGCCAGGACCGTCCCGTCGCTGTAGTGGAAGAGCCAGCCCGCCCAGGTCACCATCCAGCAGTCGTCTTTCGCCGGGCAATCGATGCGGGCGGCGCTGCCGCGGCCGGCTCCCGCGGTGGGCAGATCGGTGAGCGAGGCCGTCGCGGTACCCGGCCCGGTGACCGCGATCCGCGCGACGGTTGCCTTGCTGTTGACGCTGCGGCGCTCCGCGAAGGGCACGACCGTCGCCAGGGCTTCGTTGGTGTCGGGGATTGCGGCGACGTCGCCAAATCGATCGGTGGAGCCGAACCCGGGTTCGTTCAGGCTCAGATCTTTGAACGAGTTGCCGAACAGCCGCGCGACCAGCGGCGACCGTTCGACCGCATCGCCTTCCGGCGCCGCCGGACCCGAGGCGGCGCCGCCGCCGACCGCCCAGAGGTTCGTCCCGTCGCTGTCGAGCGCCAGCAGCTCGCTTCCGTTGGGGGGAACGCCGTCGATCGCCGCCGGCTCGAAGGGATCGGTCACGAAAGCGCCACCGGAGAACCTGTGCAGGAGGCGCGGAACCGGCTCGGGTTCACCCAGCTCGACCGTCCCGGTGCGGTTCTCGGGGCCGCGGCCCACCAGGGTGCTCTCGTAGAGGGCGCCGGCGTGGAACTGCATGTCGCTCACCCCCCGCCCCTGCGACCCGTAGACGCTCTCCAGGCTGGTGCCGTTCCAGTGCAGGTGGAAGGCGCCGACTCGCTCACCCAGCGGGTCCTGGTCGCCAACGCCGCCGAACCAGCAGTCGTCGGGCCCGTTGCAGGTCGCCGAGAACATCTGGCGGAAGGGGTCGGCGGCGTCGACCCGGGTGCTCCACGAGCCGACCACCTGCCCCCCCTTGAAGCGGCAGAGAGCCAATCCCGAGCCGGTCCGGGGCAGGCTGGGTTCGCTGATCACCCAGAACTCGTCCGGGCCCGCCCAGGCGATCCGGGCGGTGTCGCCGGGACCGCCGCAGACGGTGGCGAGCTGATGCCAGCTCCGGCCGTTCCAGCTGTAGATGCCGCGCGGGATCGTGTCGTTGCCGTTGACCGTGAGCAGACCGCGGCTCGGCGTCCGGAACTCGAGGTCGCCGGGCTCGCCGAGCGGCACCTTGAATGGCGCCCCGGCGGGCGGTGGCGGCTGCTCCAGGCGCCAGATCGGTTCGGCGGCCCCGGCGGTCCCCGGAGCAAAGGTGAGCAGTACCGCTACCAGCCCGGCGAGGAGTGTCGCGCCTCTACTCACCTTCCGCCTGGGTCTGACGATCGAACTCCTGCGTCGGTTGGTCCTCTTGCCCAGAGCCGCCGAAGTCGAGCAGGGTCGCCTTCACCGGTGAGAGCAGCGCTTCCAGCGCCACCCCGGAGAGGGTCTCCCGGTCGATCAGCGCGTTGGCGATCTCATAGAGGGCGCTCCAGTTGGCGCGCAGGATCTCCTCGGCCCGCGCGACCGAGTCGCCGACGATCCGCTCGACCTCGCGGTCGATCAGCTCCAGCGTCGCCGGACCGACAGAGCCCAGCTCCTGCAGCGAGGCGCCGAGGAAGACCTCGCCGGCCTTCTCCCCGATCGTCACCGGGCCGAGCGCGTCGGACATGCCGTAGGAGGTGACCATCTGCCGGGCCATCCCGGTGGCCGCGTGGAGATCGTCGTGGACCCCGGTGGAGACGACGCCGAACTCGATCTTCTCGGCGGTGTAGCCGGCGACGATCGAGATCAGGTGCCGGCGCATGTCCGGCTCCTGCATGATCACCGCATCGCGGTCGGTGAGCATGTGCGCCGCGGTGCCGAGCTGGCGGCCGCGGGCGACGATCGAGAGCTTCTGGGCGGAGACCTTCTGCCCGATCGAGGTCGTGGTGACGGCGTGGGCGGCCTCGTGGATCGCGATCACCCACTTCTCCTCACGGGTCAGCGCGTGGCTTTTCCGCGCCGGGCCGGCGACGACACGGTCGATCGCCTCCTCGAGCGTCGGCTGGTCCATCTCGACCCGGCCTTCGCGCACGGTCAGCAGCGCCGCCTCGTTGATCACGTTGGCCAGCTCGGCGCCGCTGAAGCCGGAGGTCAGCTTGGCGATCTCCTCCAGGGAGGTGCCGGGCTCGAGCGGTCGATTGCCGCAATGCAGAGCAAGGATCTCCAGCCGACCGTGGACGTCGGGCACGTCGACGGTCACCTGACGATCGAAGCGGCCGGGCCGCAGCAGCGCCGGGTCGAGGACGTCGGGGCGGTTGGTCGCGGCGAGGACGACGATGCCGGCGTCGCCGCCGAAGCCGTCCATCTCGACCAGCAGCGCGTTGAGCGTCTGCTCGCGCTCGTCGTTGCCCTGGCCGACGCCGGCGCCGCGCTTGCGCCCGGCGGCGTCGAGCTCGTCGATGAAGACCAGCGCCGGCGCCATCTTGCGCGCCTTGGCGAAGAGGTCGCGGACGCGGGCCGCGCCGACGCCGACCAGCGACTCGACGAAGTCCGAACCGGAGAGCGAGAAGAAGGCCGCGTCGGCCTCCCCCGCCGTCGCCTTGGCCAGCAGCGTCTTGCCGGTCCCCGGCGGGCCGACGAGCAGGACGCCCTTGGGCGCCCGGGCGCCGACTTTGGCGTATTTGCTCGGATCGGCGAGGTAGTCGCGGATCTCGCGCAGCTCGGCCACGGCTTCGCCGGCGCCGGCGACGTTGTCGAAGGTGGTCCGACCGGGCGCGCCCGCCTTGCGCTTGCGCCCCTTGCCGGTGAACTTGGAGAAACCGGCGAAAGCTCCCGCGCCGGCGTCCTGGCCGAGCCGGGTGAAGAGGACGAAGAGGCAGACGAGCAGCAGGATCGGGATCAGGAACTGGACGACGATCTGCTTCGCCGGCTTGTCCCACTGCTGATCGACCTGGACGACCGCGCCGCTCTTGGTCAGCCCGCTGACCATCGCCGAGGTCTGCGCGTCGGACTCCGGGTAGGCGGCGTAGAGCAGCTGGCCACCCTTGGTCTCCAGCAGCACACGGGCGTCCTGGTCGAGCAGCGTCGCTTCGGAGATCTCTTTCCCTTCGGCGAGCTTCGAGACCCGGCTGAGCGGGATGCGCTCGCCGCCGGTGCTCGGCTGGATCTGGCCGAGCAGGTCGAAGAAGAGGAAGGCGAGAACGATCGAGGCGACGATCAGCGCCGTGCTGAGGGGGTCTTTGGCGAACCAGCGGCCCACACGAGCCGCGACGTCGCCCATGCTGCGGGCGACGTCGCGGAACTCAACCTGTGGACGTTTAAGCGCTGGCCACCGGCCGCTGCCGGAATTAGCCACTGTTTCCTTTCTGTTTTAGCTTCAGGGTGATCGAGCTGGTGGTGGTGTTCTCCTCACCGCCGGTCGGGATGAAGGTGAACGTGAGGCTGACTCGCAGCGAACCTTTTTTGCGCAGCTGCTGCTTCGCGGCGCCACCGGGCTTCAGCTGGAGCGAGAACGTCCCCGCTTTGCTCGCGTTGAGGACGGTTCGGCCGACTTTGATCTGTTTTTTGCCGACCCTGGCGGTACCGAGCAGCTCGAGCTGCCCAGGGCCGGGGAGCTTGACCGAGACGGTCGCCCCTCCGGTTTTGGACGAGATCGATTTGCGCGGCACGGTGAACAGGTTGCTCGGCTTGATCGGCAGCGGAGCGGGGTTGCTGTTGCCGGCGCTGCCGCTACCTCCACCGGTACCGCCACCGCCACCGCCCCCACTGCCGGCCTTGTTCCAGTCGATCTGTTTCACCCCGGCGCGTGAGATGGCCAGAATCGACGCTGGCAACTGCGCGTAGTCCGCCGGGAACAAGAGGGCCTGAGAGGCGGCCGTCAGGGCGCTTTCCCAGTAGTCCTTGACGGTCCGGGCCTTGGCCTCCTCGGCGGGGGTGTTACCCCAGGCCGCCGCGTTGTCGTCGAACACGAGGCCGTAGGTGATCGTGCAGATTCCGTACCCCGCGGCCGAGTTGACGCCGCTGGTCTGCGACCAATCGCCCAGGGTGCCGGCGGGTACGTTGGTGAACGTCGCACTCAGGCAGTTGGCGCCCTTGTGCGGGCCGGCGCCGATGCCGGTCGTGGTCAAATAGCCTTTCGGGTCGTCGGTCGGCTCGGTGAACGCGTTGGAGCCGTTCTGAACCTGGGTCCAGAAGAGGTCCGGCGTCACACCCGAGGCGGAGTTGACCGCGAAGGTCGGGTTGTTGTTTCGAGCCGTGGCCAGATCCGAGTATCCGATCCCGCCGTCGGTGTCTTTGAGTTTTTTCAGCAGTTCGCCGTTGCCTTTGGCGCAGTTGCTGGTCAGGTGGTCTTCGTTGTCGGGTTTTTTGCCCGGAGCTTCCGTCGCGCCACACTGGCCACCGGCGCCGAATTCGGCACCCGGCCACTCACGCGTGAGGATCGTGGGGGTGGTCGTGGCGTATTTGGTCTTCCATTCGCGTGCCGGTTTGATCGTGTTGAGGTAGTCCTTCAAGGTGAAGGTCGTGCCCGACTGATCGAAACGCACCACACGGGTGATCGGCACTTCACAGGCCACTTTGCCCGCGAGACCGGGAAGATCGCTCCAGCTCATCAACGGAACAGGCGATCCCCCACCCACGCCCTGCGCCCAGATTTTCTCGAAGGTGTCCTTCGGGAAGCGAACCCTCAGAAGGGATTTTTTGGTCGCGTCGCCGGTGATTTCCGCCTGGGTGACCGTGCGGAAATTGTCATCGGTGATGTCTTCCGGGTTGCAGCCGTTGGGGAAGTTGACGGTGACGACGACAGAGCCGACCGCCGCCGGGACGACGTGGACTTTCCCGTTGTCGTTCGGGTTGCCGTCTTCGGACGGTTTGGAGGTGCCGGCGTTCATCTGCGCCACCTGTTCCGGCGTGGGCGGGTCATCGGTCTGGCCAAAGCGCGGTTCGAGTTCGCGTTTGGTCATCGACGTGATCCCGGCGCCGCTGCCTTCCGGTTTGTAGGTGACGTTGAGTGAGGTTCCCGGGCAGTAGATTTTCGACAGGCTGAAGTTGAACTGACCGTGAGCGTCGCGGGCAAAGGAACCACCTTCACCGGTGATGCTCGTCCCGGCGCATTTGCCGAGCGAGAACGAAGCGTCGGCCCTGGCAGCCAGGCCAAACGCGGTGAGCGCCAGCAGGGTCAGGGCCAAAGCCCCAGCCAGGCCAACGCTCAAACCCCACCGTGGGGCGCTGAGAGTGCGGCTCATAAGAGTCTTTCCTTTCATCGACTGAACCTTGCGGCGCCAGGGTTGTTGGCGGGATATGGCTCTGTCAAGCCGCTTCACAGGACTTCTACGTCTGCGTTACACGCTGTTATCAATGTCTTTTCCAGATCGAAACCGACTGGTGACGGACAGTTCACCTTCGGCCCCTCCGTTGGCTCTGTCTCGAGCTCAGCTCCTGCCTGAAAACCACCCGCAACGAGGTGCTCGCGCGGCGGCCGCCGCGCGAGGCCACGTAGGCGACCGAAACGCGCCCGGGAATCGCCTGGCGCTGACGCAGCTCGCCTCGATAGCGGGCGACCGGCTGGAGGAGGAGGCGGACGGTGCTGCGAGTCGTGCCGGCGGCGCGGCCCGCGGCGGTCGCCAGAGTGCGCAACTCACGCGGGCTGCCGGCCTGAGCTTTCGCCACCGCCTTGACGCCGCCGGCGGCCGGAACCGAGACGGTGAGCTCGATCTTCCCCCCCGCCCTGGGCCTGGCACGGACGCCGATCTGGGGGCCCCCTCGGTCGATCTGGATCGTCCCGGCGGGACCTCCGGCACCCAGCCGCCCCTGTGACGGTTGGGCATCGGGGTCGGGCCCCCGGGTGGCGACGAACGCGTCGGCTCGCTGGTTGGCGTCGCCGAAGAAGAGGTCTCCGGCAAACGAGGTGAAGGCGATGCGGCTGCCGTCGGCGGAGATCGTCGGGCCTTCTTTGACGTCGCCCTCGATGTCACCGTCGACGGTCGAGTGCGCAACCCGTTCCAGGGTGCGCGCTTCGAGGTCGACCACGTAGAGCTCCTGGACGCCGGGCACGGCACGGGGAGCGCCGAGCAGCTGCAGGGCCGGCAGCGTGAAACGGGTGCGGACGGTGGTGACCGCCACGTGGCGCCCGTCGGCGGCCATCGCGATGCTGCTCAACGGGGGGCTGGCGGCGGGGTCGTTGGTGGGCGGGTCCCGCGTCAGCTCAACCGTCGCCCCCTTGCGGGTCAGGCCCGGCGTCATCTCGGTTACGAAGAGGTCGAGCCCGGGGCCGGTATTTGGAATTGGCCGTGGACCCGCACCGGTGAGGAAGGCGACGGTGTCGCCGTCGCCGCTCAGCGCCGGCAGCTGGGAGAAGATCCCGGAGCGCAGTCCCTCCTGGTCGGTGAGCGGCCCGAAGCACGGTCCGAGCTGACCCTGGTCGAAGAAGGGATCGTTGACCTGGCAGATCGGATCCTCGGGGTCGGCGATTCCGGTGATCCGCCGGGTCGGCGCGCTCGGGCCATCCGCGACGCGGCGCCAGAGGTAATAGAGGAACGACGGCGAGGGATTCTCTCCGTTGAGAAAGGGGGTCTGGGAAGCGGCGTTGCCACCCGTCCAGGCGACGGTCGTGCCGTCGGCGCTGAGCGCGGCTCCGATTGCGCCCCCTGCCGGCACCTGCGTCATCGCACCGGTTCCGGAATCGCGTTCGGCGGTGATCAGGGTCGTCGTGTTGGCAGCGCGATCGCGAACGAAGACCTGGCCGGCGGGCACGTCGACCGCGGCACTCGCGGGAAGGTCGGAGACGGCTTCGGTTCGGAAGACGACCTTCTGGCCGTCCGCCGAGATCGCCACGCCCCGCGAGACGTCCGCGCCGGGTTCGCTGCCGGGAAGCGGGAAGGGAGACGCTCCGTACTGCGCCGGCAGGTCGCCGCCGTCGCGCGCCGAGACCAGGTCGAATGCCCCGGCAACCCCGATCGGGATCGTCATGTCGCGCACGTACACGTCGAGGTTTTCGTTCGTGTCCGCGGCGACGAGCGGCTCGGCGGTGGCAAGGGCGACGAAGCGGCCGTCGGCGCTGATCGACGGTCTTGCCGCCCCGAGCCGGACGAGCGGGTGCTCGGGGTCCGCTTCGTCGAAGACGTTGCCGTCGGCGATCCTTGCCAGCGCCCTGGTCCGCAGGTCGAAGCGGAACAACCCGCCGGCGCGGAACCGGCCCGGGGGATCGGGATCGTCGTCGGCAAAGAAGTTGCGGGCGCGGGTCTGGATCGCGACGTAGCGGCCGTCGGCCGAGATGGCGGCGTAGTCCGTCGTGTCGTCGCCCTGTTCCAGCCGGGCGTAGTCGGCCGAGACGAGCTGGGCGCCGGCGACGCCGTCCCAGGCGTTGCCCCAGGCGGCGAGGGCGGGGGTCGGCGTCGCAAGCGCCGCGAGCGCGGACAGCAGGCAGCCCAGGAGGGAAGCAAGGATGGCCTTCCTCATCCCACCCTCACCGTCCTGCGCAGCAGCGTGACGTTCCCGGCCTTGTCACGAGCCTTCACGCTCAACCGGTAGCTGCCTCGTTGCGCGTAGGCGTGGACGACACGAACCGCCACCGGCTTCGACTTGCCTTTCCCGGAGCCCCCACGGCGGGCCCCCGACCGCCGTGGGACAGCCGCGGAGGCACGCGCCCGGCCGCCTTCTCCAAACGACACCTTCACCGAGCCGCGGCGCACTCCGGAAGTGGAGCGACGCGGCCCGTCGGAGACGACGACGGTCAGGCGCCGGCCGCGGCGGTGCAGCTCGATCCGCGGACCGTGACGGTCGACCCGCAGCGGCCCAACCCGGCTGCCGGTTTCCTGGCCGGCGCCGTCCACCGCGAACACCTGGATCTTGTGACGGCCGTCGTCGATGTCGTCGCCGGTCAGGTATGCGCTGAGCCGTTTGCGGTTTTCGACGACCGGCTCGTCGTCGACGCTGACCGAGTAGCGGACGCGGCTGATCGCGTTCGGCGAGTGGTCCCAGGCGACGCGGATCCTCTTCCTGCTCTGCCAGCCTTCGGGGAGCAGGACGAGGAAGGGATCGGGCGGGGCATCCACCACCGAGGCGGCGACCTGCGCGTTGTCCCCGCTGCCCTGCTCCCAGGCGACGATCGCGTCGCCGAGGCCGGAGCCGCCGAGCACGAGACGGCCGACGCCTCCGCCCTGGGGAGCGCTCAGCTCGGTCGGCTCGACCACGCCGTCGGCGCGGCGCTCCTGCACGGCAACCAAGCCGACCCCGCCGCGCAGCTCGCGCCAGGCCACCGCCGCGGCCCCGGTTTCGGCCAGGTCGACGAGCGGATCGCCGGCGACCGAGCTGGCTCCCGAGTCCAGCCGCTCGACCGGCTCGGCGGCGACGTCGTCACCGGAGCCGAGCAGCGAGGCGGGGCCGGAGGAGAAGCCGCTGGCGAAGAGGCCGCGCGGGTCGACAGCGACGCTCGGCGCCCCGAGGTTTCCCTGCGCGCCTCCATCGATCGGCACCGGCTTGCCGAAGCTGCCGGAGAGTTCGGAGAAGACGTCGGGCGTCTCGTTGACCATCGCCCGCGGCGCGGTCAGCTTGCTCGCCTGCCCGGGCTGCTGGCGGAAGGCGACCGAGGCCTGGCCGAAGCCGGAGACGTCGAGTGAGAAGGCATCGGCCGGGCCGCGCAGTGGCGCCCCTTCCCAGGAGGAGGGACTGACCTGGAGTGGGATGCCGACGCTGGTGCCGAACAGGCGTCGCGCCCAGACCCGGTCGACGAACTCGTCGTCGGGCTCCTGCCAGGTGACGACACCGCCACCCTGCACGTCGATGCCGACCTTGGGCGCATTGGCGTCGGTGGCAAGCCGGACCGGGGCCGTGAGGCTGCGATCGACCGGAGTGCCCAGCACCGACCAGAGGCGGCCGTTGTAGCGGGCGACCCGTACGTCCGCGCCGACGTAGCCCGGCGGGTTGGCGGGGCTGGTGTCGGTGACCACGCGGTAGGCGAGGTAGGCCTGCCCGCCGCGGTTCATCGCCAGGTCGGGGAAGGTCGCGGAGGTCGCCTCGCCGACGTTGAAGTCGATCGGCACCGGCGCCTGAAAGCCGCTGGCGCCGGGATCGAGCGTGGCCGAGAACAAGCGGTCGCTTTCGACGCCGAACTCCTGCACCCAGGTGACGACGAGACGGCCACCGTCGCCGGCACCGATGCGCGGCCAGCTCGAGTCGAAATTCTGGCCGACGTCGACGCGCTGCGCGGGGCGCCAGACACCACCCTTGTACTGGGCAACGAAGACATGGGGGTGCCCGCCCACGCGGCGCAGCCAGACGACGCCGCCGGTTCCATCCTCGGACATCGCCGCGTCGGCGACGTCGACCACGTCGGCGCTCGGCCCGTCGAGCGGCTGCACGTCGGAGACGACGGCCCTGGCGCTGACCGGTGCAACCAGCAGCAGCGCACAGGCAATCGTCGGATAGATGCGCACGGCCGCATGGTTCCGGCCACCCGTGTCGAGGTTGTAACTAGGGTGCTACTAAGTGGTTACAGCGACAGCGCTAGGCAAATGCCTGGCTGGCGCGGCGGCGCAGGTCGGCGTTGAGCATCCCCGTCACCTGGCTGGGGCGCTCGCCGGCGCTGGGGATCGCGTCGCCGATCAGGCCGCTGGCGCGGAAGCCGTAGAGCGGCGCGTCGAAGCCGGCCTC
>DASSXC010000299.1:0-5105 GCA_035704205.1 Solirubrobacterales bacterium
GCCTCGCCCCGCCAGGCGGACATGATCATCCTCTCGGGCCGGGTCTCGATCAAGATGGCGCCGGTCGTCCGCCGCCTCTACGACCAGATGCTGGAGCCGAAATGGGCGATCTCGATGGGCGCCTGCTCCTCCTCGGGAGGCATGTTCTCCAACTATGCGGTCGTCCAGGGGGCCGACAAGTTCATGCCGATCGACCTCCACATCCCCGGCTGCCCGCCGCGGCCGGAGGCGGTCCTCTACGGCTTCACCAAGCTGCAGCGCAAGATCATGGGCAACCCCGACCAGGGTTGGCGCCAGCGCTACAAGGCCGCCGGCACCGAGGAGTGGGCACGCGGCGGCCCGCGCAGCGAACCGAGCCCGGAAGCGGCCGAGGCCTACGAAGAGGCGCGAGGGCTGATTCGTGCCTGATGCCCCCGGACTGGAGCTGATCCGGGGGGAGATCGAACAGGACCACCCCGGCGCCGTACTAGACACGAGCTTCGACCGCGACCAACCCGCCCTGGTCGTCGACCCCGCCCAGATCATCGCTGTGCTCACCTGGCTCCGCGACGCCCCCGGCCAGGGCTACGGCTTCCTCTCCAGCCTGCACGCCGCCGACTACCTGCCGGCCGAGCCGCGCTTCGCGGTGCATTACGAGCTCTTGAACCGGGACCGGGTCGAGCGGCTCAGGGTGAAGGCGATGCTGGTCGACCCGGCTGCGGCCGTCGCGGGATCGGGGGGGTCTGCGGGCGGTGCGGCAGCTCCGTTCTCGACCCCCCCGATCCCACGCCAACCGCAGAGTGACCTCGCAGAGCTTCCCGTCATCGACTCCTGCGTCGAGCTTTTTCCCACGGCCGAGTTCCAGGAGCGCGAGGTGTTCGACTTCTTCGGAATCGTGTTCAGGGGTCACCCGGACCTCACCCGCATCTTGCTTCCGGAGGACTACGTCGGCTGGCCCCAGCGACGCGACTTCCCCATCGGCGGGGAGCCGGTGACCTTCACGTACAACGAGCGCCAATATGGCTGAAGCTCTGGACACCAACGTCTCACCCGCGGGTGGCGTGGCCGGGGGGGTCCCCCATAGCGGAGGGCGCGGAGCGCCCGAGCACATGGGGGAGCCGGCCGCGACAGGACCCGCGGCCGATACCGAGGTGATGACGATCAACATCGGGCCGCACCACCCGGCCACGCACGGCGTGCTGCGCCTGGTCGTCGACCTCGAAGGCGAGGTCGTGCGCGATCTGCGGCCGGTGATCGGCTACGTCCACACCGGGATCGAAAAGTCCTGCGAGGACAAGAGCTACTGGAAGGTCATCCCCTTCGTCGAGCGGATGGACTACGTCTCCTACTTCTTCCAGATGGAGGCCTTCTGCGGCGCGGTCGAGCGATTGGTGGGGCTGGAGATCCCGCCGCGGGCCAAGTACCTGCGGACGATCTTCCTCGAGCTCAACCGCATCCACTCCCACCTGGTCTGGCTGGGAACGACGGCGCTCGACCTCGGCGCGATCTCGATGCTCTGGTACTGCTTCCGTGAGCGCGACAAGATCCTCGACCTCTTCGAAATGGCGACCGGCCAGCGGATGCATACCCGCTACTTCCAGGTCGGCGGCGTGATCGAGGACATCCCCCGCGGCTTCGAGGCGAAGCTGCGTGAGTTCGTCGCCGACATGCCGGTGCGGGTTGGCCAGTACCAGGACCTGCTCGACCGCAACGAGGTCTTCCTCTCGCGCACCAAGGGCACCGGGGTCGTCTCGCGTGAGCGCCTGCTGGAGCTGGGCGTTACCGGGCCGTTGCTGCGCGCCGCCGGCGAGCCCTGGGACCTGCGCAAGGCCTTCGACTACCTCGCCTATCCGGAGATGGACTTCAAGGTGCCGGTCGGGACCATAGGCGACAACTACGACCGCTACCGCGTGCGGGTCGCCGAGATGGTCGAGTCGGTGCGGATCGTCGAGCAGGCGCTCGACGGCCTGCCGGAGGGGCCGTTCATCGCCGAGGACCGCAAGTACGTGCTGCCGCCGCGCTCGGAGCTCTCCACCTCGATGGAGTCGCTGATCCACCACTTCAAGCTGGTCACCGAGGGCTACCGGGTCGAGGCCGGCGAGGTCTACTACGCGATCGAGTCGCCGCGCGGCGAGCTCGGCTGCTTCGTCCTCGCCGACGGGTCGTCGAAGCCGGCGCGGGTGCACTTCCGCGATCCGTCGTTCGTCAACCTGCAGGCCTTCAAGGACATGTCGGTTGACGGGTACGTCGCGGACATGATCTGCAGCTTGGGGATGCTGGATCCGATTCTTGGCGGGGTCGACAGGTGAGGGAGACCATGGGGTTCGACCGCGGGTCCTGTCGCGGTGGCGGGGGTGTCCGGGCCAGCGCTGGGTTTTTCGCCTGGCGAGGAAACGCCCGTCCGAGATGGCCAGTGGGGCGAAAAACAAGGACGCCGCGCACGCCCGGACACCCCCTCCCCCACGCCACCCGCGGAAGGAATGCTTGTGGCTGACTTCCCTGTCGACAAAGCGGTGAGCGAGGGTCGGATCCCCGATAGAGCTTCCGAGGCGATTCCTGAGCTGCATGAAGTCGATTGCCCGGCTGAGCTTCGGGTGCAAATCGAGACCTTTATGGGGCGGTATCCGGACAGGCACTCCGTGTCGATCCCGGCGCTCTGGGCTGTGCAAAGGCGTTATGGCTGGTGTACCCCGGAGGGGATTCGGCAGGCTGCCGCGGTTATGCGGGTTACGCCCGCTTATCTGGAGTCGGTGGCGTCGTTCTACGACCTGCTGCACACCGATCCGGTCGGCAGTCACAAAGTCGCCGTCTGCACCAACATCAGTTGCTGGATGCGCGGCGGTGACGAGTTGCTTGACGCGTTCCGCGTCGCTGCCGATGGCCTGGAGGACGTCTTCGTCACCGGGTTCGAGTGCCTCGGCGCTTGCGACATCGCTCCGATGGCCTCGATCGACGAGCGCTACTTCGGGCCGCTCGAGCCCGGCGAGGCACGGACGGCGATCGACCAGCTGCTGGCGGGCGAGGACGTGCTGGCGGGCAGGGCGCTGGAGAAGCGGCCGCTGGCGGGCGACGCTCCTTCGGCGAGTGGAGGCGGAGATGCCTGAGACGCGCGTCCTGCTCGAGCACGCCGAGGACCCGGCGCTGCGCACGATCGACGGCTACAGGGGCCACGGCGGCTACGCGACCCTGGAGAAGGCCTACCGCCAGATGGAGGCCGACGAGATCCTCAAGGAGCTCGAAGACTCCGGCCTGCGCGGCCGCGGCGGCGCCGGCTTCTCGATGGGCAAAAAGGCCTCCTTCCTGCCCCGGGGGGACATGGCCAAGTACCTCTGCTGCAACGCCGACGAGTCCGAGCCCGGCGCCTTCAAGGACCGCGAGCTGATGCAGCGCAACCCGCACCAGCTGATCGAGGGGATCGCGATCGCCGCGATCGCCGCCGACGCGGGCCATGCCTTCATCTTCATCCGCGGCGAGTACGACTCGCAGGCCGACATCCTCGACGCCGCGGTCGCCGAAGCCTATGAGGCGGGTTATCTCGGCAAGGACATTCTCGGCAGCCGCCGCGACCTCGAGCTGATCGTCCACCGCGGCGCCGGCGCCTACATCTGCGGCGAGGAGACGGCGCTGCTCGACGCGCTCGAGGGCAAGCGCGGCAACCCACGCCTCAAGCCCCCCTTCCCCGCCGTGCAGGGCCTCTACGGCGGACCGACCCTGATCAACAACGTCGAGACGCTCTCCAACGTGCCGCGCATCGTCGCCCGCGGCGCCGAGTGGTTCCGCGGCTACGGCACCGAGCAGTCGCCCGGCACCAAGGTCGTCTCGGTCTCCGGCGGCGTGCGGCGTCCCGGCAACTACGAGGTCGAGCTGGGGGTCCCGACCCGCGAGCTGATCTACGACCTCGCCGGGGGGCCGCTGGAGGGGCGCGAGATCAAGGCCTTCTACCCCGGTGGCTCCTCCGCCCCGGTCCTCACCGCCGCGGAGGGCATGGACCTTCCCTACTCCTTCGAGGCGATGGCCGAGGCGGGCTCGATGCTCGGCTCGGGCTCGATCATCGTCGCCGACGACACGGTCTCGATCCCGCACATGGCGCTGCGCACGGCGCGCTTCTACCACCACGAGTCCTGCGGCAAGTGCACCCCGTGCCGCGAGGGCACCAACTGGACGGTGAAGATGCTGGAAAGGGTCGTACGCGGTGAGGCGACGCCGATGGACCTCGACATCATCAGCTCGGTCCAGGACAACATCATGGGCCACTGCCTCTGCGTCCTCGGCGACTCGATGGCGATGCCGGTCAGCGCAATGGTGAAGAAGTTCAGGCCCGAGTTCGAAGACGTGATCGCCAGCGCCGCGGGGGCGAGCCCGATCGCCGCCGTTCAGGGTGTACCCGAGGCCCTGGGGGCCGCGACGTGAGCCGCGAGGTGACGATCGTGATCGACGGCCGCGAGGTGGCCGCGAGCGAGGGGGAGATGCTGCACGACGCCGCCAAGCGCGGCGACGTCGAGATCCCGGTCTTCTGCTACGAGCCGAAACTCGGCGATCCGGTCGGCGCCTGCCGCATGTGCCTGGTCGAGATCGAGGGGATCCCGAAACTGCAGACCTCCTGCTCGACCCCGGTGCGCGACGGGATGGTCGTCCACACCCGCACCGACCAGGTCAAGCACGCCCAGAACGCGGTGGTCGAGTTCCTGCTCGTCAACCACCCGCTCGACTGCCCCGTCTGCGACAAAGGCGGCGAGTGCCCGCTGCAGGACATCACGATGGGCTGGGGCCCGGGCAAATCGCGGGTGATCGACGAAAAGCGCCACTTCCAGAAGCCGATCGAACTCTCGCCGCTGGTCGCGATCGACCGCGAGCGCTGCATCCTCTGTTACCGCTGCGTGCGCTTCAGCCAGGAGGTCTCCGAGGACTCCCAGCTGCAGCTGCTCGAGCGCGGCGACCGCACCTTCGTCGGCACCTTCGACGACCGCCCCTACGTCGCCCCCTTCCACGGCAACATCACCGACATCTGCCCGGTCGGGGCGCTGACCTCCTACACCTACCGCTTTCGCGCCCGCCCCTGGGACATCGAGCAGGCCGGCTCGGTCTGCACCCTCTGCCCGGGCCAGTGCAACGTCAGCTTCACGGTC
>DASSXC010000300.1:0-8680 GCA_035704205.1 Solirubrobacterales bacterium
CGGGACCGCATAGTGCTCGAGACCCCTGACCGGGACTTCGTCGGTCGTGCGGTGGTCCTCGGAGCCGACGATCGACACGGTCCATTCACGCGGCTCTCGGCGACCGGAATCTACGACGTCCGGGGGGTGCAACCGGCGCGAAGCACCGTCGCGGTCTTCCCACCGAGCGACTTCCGCTACCTGCTCCTCAGGGTCACCGGCGTAAGCCGTATTACCGGAGCGAACGTGTCCGGGACCGACGGGCGGCCGCGGCTCTTGCAACGTGCAGCCAGGTCGGTATCGCAGCGCCAGGACGGGGCGCGCACGGTCGTCACCCTCGATCTCGGGTTCCGCAACGTTCCGACCGACGAGCTTCGAGTCGCCGCGGAGACCGTGCGCTATGAGCGCCCCATGGCGATCTTCGGTTCTAACTCTGGGCAGCGGTTCGTGCCGCTGACGGCCGCCAGGATCTTCCGCTTCCCTGGCTCCGGCTCAGCGCCGATCTCGATCGGCGCGCATCACCGGTACATCCGGATCGAGGTTGACAACGGCGACGACCCGCCGCTACGCGGAATCGAGGTATCGGCGTGGAGCCACTCACGCGCCCTCCTGTTCGAGGGCGGGCATCCACCTCCCTACACCGTCCACTACGGAAGCTCCAGCGCGAACGCTCCCAGCTACGACTTCGCGCGCCTTCCGACGGGCGCCCTCGGGGTCGAGCGTGCTGCGCGCGGTCGGCTGGGATCCGAGCGCGAAAACCCCACTTTCGAGCCACCTCCAGACACGCGCTCGTTCGCGGCGCGCAATCCGGGACTCGTCACCGGTGCCCTCGCGCTGGCCGCTCTCGCCGTGGGTGCGGTCGGCATGCTTGCGCTGAGAAGGCGGGCCTGAGTCACCGTGTCATGGCATGCGGCCGTATACCGAATTCCCCACATCGCCTACCTCGGCCCCCTCTACGCAGATTCACCCTCGGCGGCTGCGGTGCCAACCACGCTCCCACCCTGGGCGAGAGCTCCCGGGAGGCGATCACGTCCGAGGAGTTCGGCTGAGTTCGGTGGAGTCGGGGACCAATTTCGGGACCAAGTTTCGGAGGCCAAAAATCGCGACATCCTACGCTGTCGCTTTCACGCGAGAGCAGTTGTGTCAGGATCACCGCATGGCAGATAAATCGGTCGCGGACCAACTCCGCGAGCTCGGCGTGAAAAATGCAAATGTCCTCGTGCGGATGGCCGAGCGCGGCCAGCTCCTCGCCCTGAGGTGCGAGATGCCGCAGTGCTACCACCACAAGGGGCGCGGCGCTTTCGATCCGGTCGGGACCCCGGGCAACAAGTGGACGCCCTCGCGCGACCACTACCCGACGCTCAAATCGGATGGCGGTAGGTTCGTCGCCGAGAACGTTCGACTCTCCCACTCTTGGTGCAACAAGCGGGACTGGGGCTGGCGGGCGCAAGTCCGGACGCAGCTCGCGAAGGGAAAGTCCCTCGCCGACATCGCCGAGTTCCTGAACCGCAAGGGTGTTCCCCCCGCACATGGCACGAACCAATGGACGGCCGCCATGGTGCGCAAGGCCTACGTTTCCTAGTCCGGGTTCGGCGCTGGGTGCCGCTTCGCGCGAGCAGCGGGACCAATTGGGTGCGGCTTCGACCACGTGGAAGCAGCCTCGATACACACTTGTTCGCGGATAGAGTTGGACCTACATCGCTCGGGAGACCGTAGGTAAACTCGCGATCATGCCGAGATTCCAAATCGGGGACCGTGTGGCTTTCCGGGAGAACCTAAGCAGCTGCGGGACGGTGGTTGCGATCTTGAGCGAAAGCCCAGACGGCGCGCGTCTGTCAGTGAAATGGGACTACGGTCCTACAGGTGAGATAGCGGAGGATGCTCTGGTGGACTCCCCGGAGATCGACGCGAGCTAGCCGGGGAGGATGGGATTGAACCGGCGGGGCCTTTCGGCTTTGCCGGGCAGGGGCACCCCCAGCTGCTCTCTACTTTGCTCGGCTCCCGCTTCGCGCGAAAAGCAACACCGAGAGACAAGAGATCGTCGTATGGGGCGGGCAGGACTCGAACCTGCGCTCCACGGATTATGAGTCCGCTGCTCTAACCAACTGAGCTACCGCCCCTCTGGGGCGAGGGTAGCGGCCGGGGGGAGATCGGGGGTCCGTGGTTTAGGCGCTGAAGAGCTGGGCCAGGGAACGGCCTACGTCGGGTGGCTCTTCCTTGCCCTCGGCGGCGGCGTTGGCGCCTTCGGAGAGGGCTTTGGCGGCATCGGCAATCTGATGGGAGCGGCCGCCGCGCAGCTCGCCCGACTTCTTGGCTTCGGCGAGGTCGGATTCCATCAGGCCGGCGAGCTCGGCCAGGCGGCGCAGGCCGACGGCGCCCGCCGTCCCCTTCAGCGCGTGGGCTTCCGCCCGCAGCGTCTCGAAGTCTTCGGTCTCGGTGGCGAGCCCGGCCGCGATCACGTCGCAGCGCCGTTTCGCCTCTTCGGCAAACGATTTGAGCAGCTCTGGATCGGGTGCGGTTTTCTCGCTCACTCCCCGGTCACCTCTTTCACGACACGGGTCAGGAGGTCGACCCCGAACGCTCCCTCGACTTCCGCTCTGACGATGCCCTGGCGGTCGATCGCGAACAGCCACGGCTCGCTTGGCAGCCGGAACGCCTTCACCTGGGGCGTCACGCCCTTGCTCGGATCGTTGTCGTTGTAGATCTCCATGTGGATGAAAGCCGCCTCGTCTCCATGCTGCTCTTTGACCTGCTCGGCCACGTCCACGACGGGGCCGCATACCCGACTCTGGCAGAACTGGGGGGTCGCAAACAAGAGGATGATCGGTTCCCTGCCCAGGACGTCCGCGTAGTCGACCTTGTTTTGCGTGTCCGGAGGGATGCGCGTGGTCACCTTGGAGAGGTCCCCCCCCACGTCCGCCGCCGTCGGCGTGTGGATCTTCGGCGCCTTCTGCCCCACCCGCGGGATGCCCTTGAACTCCCCGACGGAGGCGCTGGGAAGGAGGGTCGCGGCGACTTCGTCCCCCTGTTTGATCAGCGCCGCGATTCGCCACTCCCCCTCGCTGGGAAAGTCGACGTCGGTGGTGTAGACGACCGTCGCCGCGTCGGGATCGCTGGTCGTCGTCTGGGCGCGGTAGGCGGGCTGGGTGGCGAGGCTTTCGATCGCCGCCGGGTACGGCCCCATCGCGGGCTGTTCGAGTGCTTCGGTCCTCGCCCGCGCCGCCGCCCCCTTGGCCCGCTTGCCGCTGCCCGCGGCCTCTCCCCCGCCTGGCTGTGCTCGCGGCACCCTGGCGACGTAGAGGGCGACTTCCGCATCGTCGATCTGGCTGCGATCGGGCTGGAAGACCCCGAACGGATAGCGGTTCCTGCCCTCGTAGAAGACGAGGGCGGCGGGTGAGACGACGAGTTCGGCGTGGGAGTCCGCGGATTTGACGATCTCGCGGAGGGTCTGGCCTTCGGCCTTGGGAAATGCGCTCTTCGGCGGGGCCGGCTTGCTCGCCGTGGCCCCGGAGTCCGAGGTGGACGAGTCGGAGTCGCTGCCGCATCCCGCCACGAGGGCGACGACGGCGAGCAGGCAGATGAGTGCGCTTGTGGCTTGGCGCAAGGGCATGCGGGGTCGGTCATGTTATTCGGCGAGAGCCACCAAGCGCCGTATAGGGTGCGTGCGGCGAATCACAAGGACGAGGAGGAGGAGAGTTGGCGGAGCGAGCAGCATTGATCACGGGGGCATCGAGCGGGATCGGACTGGCGATCGCCCGCACGCTCGGCGAAGAGGGTTATGCACTTACGGTTTCCGCCCGGCGGCCGGAGAAGCTCGAGGCCGCCGCGGAGGAGCTGCGCGGCGCCGGGATCGAGGTGCGGAGCGTCGCCGCCAACATGACCGACGAGGAGGACGTCGTCGGGGTCTTCGCCAAGCACCGCGAGGCTTACGGCCGGCTCGATGCCCTGGTCAACAACGCCGGCGTGGGCATCGGCGCCCCGATGGAGGAGATCCAGACCAAATACCTCGACATGCAGCTCGCCGTCAACCTGCGGGCGCTGATCATCGGCACCCGCGAGGGCCTGCCGATGCTGCGTGAGGCAGGGCGCGAGCACAGCAAGGCGCTGATCGTCAACACCGCCTCGATCGCCGGCAAAGGCGGGCAGGCGTGGCTCTCGGTGTATGCCGCGACCAAGGGGGCGGTGATCAACTTCACCCAGTCGACCCATCGCGAGGTCGGCACCGACGGCATTCAGTGCACCGCGCTGGCACCGGGTTTCGTCGACACGCCGATGACCGAGTTCGCCAAGGGACAGGTGCCCGCGGAGGAGATGATCCGGCCGGAGGACATCGGCGAGGCGGTGCGCTTCCTGCTGCATACCTCGCCCAACTGCCATGTGCCCGAGATCGTCTTTACCCGGCCCGGCGAGGGGCTTGACACGCCGTGACGGCAGATGCGCTTTCTAGTTGCCGCTTTCGGTGACCCCGGGCACGTCTTCCCTGCCATAGCCCTGGGCAGGGCCCTGGCCGATCGTAGCCATGAGGTGACGATCGAGACCTGGGAGGAGCGGCGCGCCGCGGTCGAGGGTGCCGGGCTGGGCTTTGCCGCCGCCGAGGAATACCGGATGTTCCCGCCGCCCGACCCCGATTCGCCGGAGGGAGCCCACGCGGCGGAGGCGGCCCGGGCGTTGCTGCCGCTGCTCGAGAAGATGCGGCCAGACGCGGTGGTCAGCGACATCCTCACCCTTGCCCCGGCGCTCGCGGCGGAGGTGGCCGGAGTGCCGCTGGCAACCCTGATTCCCCACATCTACCCGGTCGTCGAGCCTGGTCTGCCGTTCTTCGCGGTCGGCCTGCAGCCGCCGCGCACGCCGCTCGGACGGCGCATCTGGAGGGAGGGACAACGGGCGCTCGACGTTGGCCTGGAGCAGGGGCGCAGCGATCTCAATCGTCAGCGGGCGAGGCTCGGACTGCCGCCCACGGAGCGCTTCCACGGTGGGATCAGTCCCGACCTGGCCCTGGTCGGCACCTTTCCGCAGCTCGAGTACCCCCGGCATTGGCCGGGCGGCGTCGAGGTGACGGGACCGATGAGCTTCGAGGTTCCCCATCCCGAGATCGAGCTTCCACCTGGAGACGATCCGCTCGTCCTGGTCGCACCGAGCACGGCTCACGATTCCCGCAACCATCTCGTTCGCACGGCGCTGCGGGCGTTGGCCAGGGAGCCGGTACGGATCGTGGCCACGACCAACCGCGTCGTGCCGCAAAACCCGATCGACGTCCCGAGCAATGCGGTGCTGGTCGACTGGCTCAGCTACAGCCAGGCGATGCCCGCCGCCTCGCTGGTGATCTCCCACGGCGGCCACGGCACCGTCGCCCGCGCCCTTGCCGCCGGCACCCCCTTGCTGATCAGCCCCTTCATCGGCGACATGAGCGAGACCGCTATGCGAGTCAGCTGGGCGAAGGCGGGCCTCTCGCTCCCCTGGCGCCTCTGCCGCCCGTCCCCGCTGCGCTGGGCCGCCCGCCGCATCCTCGACGACCCGTCGTTCACGGCGCGCGCCAACGAGCTCGCCCAATGGGCCAAACGGCACGACGGCGCCAAACGCGGCGCCGGGCTGGTCGAGCAGCTCGCCGCCACGAAGCGTGACGGCGACGAAGAGCTCCGGGGGTGGGACTCGAACCCACAACAACTCGGTTAACAGCCGAGTGCTCTACCGATTGAGCTACCCCGGAACGCAGGAGGGAATTTAACGCTTAGCCTCCGACCCGCTCGGTGCGGGCTATGCGCTCGACCAGGGCGGCGCGTTCTCGGCTCAGGGCGGCGCGGCGCTCGTAGTCGTCGGCTTCGCCGGCGGCGGCTATCTGGGACTCGAGGCGGCGTTGCTCGAGCAGGAGGTAGTTGAGCTCCATCGCCTCGGCGGAGGCGGGCTCGTCGTGGGCGAGGATGACGAGCTCGGCGATCAGGCCGGCGAGCTGGTCGTCGTCGTGTGGGAGGTTCGATGCCGGGTCCTGGGGGTGCTGGCGCAGCCAGGTGGCGACGCGCAGGCCGGTCGCCGAGAGGTGCTCGTCGGTGAGACGGGCCAGGTACTCCCTGCCCTCGTCCGGCAGGGCGATGCACATCGCCAGCAGGGCGCGCTCGCGCCGTTCGCGCGAGGTCAGCTCGCCGCCGCTGCGCACCGGGGCCGTCGCGGGCGTGGCGCGCCGGGAGGGTTCTGCGGCACCGCCGCTGGTCGGCTGCGCCGCGGTCAGTCGCCCCATCACCAACGCCGGCTCCAGGTCCAACGTCCCAGCCACCCGCCTGACAAGGTCGTCGCGGCTCGCCGTCTCCCCCATCCCGGCCAAGATCGGCGCGACCTCGTTCAACGCCCGGTCGCGCTCAGCCGGGGAGCCGACGTCGGTTCCGTCCAGCACCAGCCCGACCTGGAACGCGGGCAGGTCGACAGCGCCGTCGACCAGCGCCCGGAAGCGCTCCGCTCCGCCCTCCGCGGCCATCATCTCGGCCGGGTCCTCACCAGCTGGCATCGCCGCCACGCGCAGGCGCATCTTGCGCCCCGCGGCGACCCGTTGGGCGCGCAGCATCGCCTCCTGGCCGGCCGAGTCGGCGTCCAGCGCCAGCACCACCTCGTCGACCATTCCCGACAGCGCCGCAACCTGCTCCTCGGTGATCGCCGTGCCCATCACGCCCACCGCCTCGCCGATCCCCGCCTGGCGCAAAGCAAGGACATCGGTGTATCCCTCGACCACGACCACCCGGTTGCGCTTCGCGATCGCCTCTTTGGCGAGGTCGATGCCGTAGAGCATCTGACTCTTGTGGAAGAAGTCGGTCTCGGCCGTATTGACGTACTTCGCCCCCTGGTCGGAGCGCATCGCCCGCCCGCCGAAGCCGAGCGTGCGGCCGCGGCGGTCGCGGATCGGGAACATGATCCGCTCGCGGAAGCGGTCGTACTCGCCACCGCCGCGGCCGCGCTGAGCCAACCCCACCGCCCGCAGCTCCTCGACCTTGAAGCCGGCCCGCTGGCCGCGCAACAGCACCGTGTCCCAGGCACTCGGCGCGTAGCCGACCCCGAAGGCGCGCAACGTCTCCTCGCCGAGGCCACGCTCGGCCAGGTAGGCACGCGCCTTGCCGGCCTCCTCGGAGTCCCAGAGGTAGTGCGTGTAGAACCCCGCGGTGCGGTCGAGCAGCTCGCCCAGGCGCCGTCGCTGCTGCCGCCGCGCCTCCGCGCGCGGATCCTCTTTCTCGCGCTGCAGCTCCACCCCGTAGCGGTCGGCGAGCAGCTCCACCGCCTCGGCGAAACCCAGCCCCTCCTTCTCCTCGACGAACTTGATCGTGTCGCCGCCCACCCCACAACCGAAGCAGTGATAGAGCTTTTCCTGCGCGTCGACCGAGAAGGAGGGCGTGCGCTCCTCATGGAAGGGACAGAGGCCGACCCAGCGCGCGCCCTGGCGGCGCAGATCGGTGTGGGCGGAGATCACCTCGACGATGTCCACCGCCTGCTTGACCTGCTCCAGACTGTCTTCCGAAATCAATGCCATCAGTCAATGATCGCGCTTCGCACGGTGAGGATGGACATGACCAAGCAGATCAAGGACGCAGGGAGCGCGGTGTGCTCTGCACGCAAGCGACCGAGGACGCCGAGATGCGCAGAGCCATGTCCATCCTCAGAACCTCGCCGCCTCGGGGACGGTGAGCTCTGAGAAGCGGGAGATGCAGAAGCGGTCGGTCATCCCGGCCAGGTAGTCGGCGACTCGCTGGCACTCGCCGGCCCCCGGCTCACCCTCCGGCACCTCGTCTGGATGCTCCATGTAGTGCTCGAAGAGGCCGCGGATCGCCCGCGCCGCCCGCTCGTGCTCGCTGCGCGCCGCGTCCCCCAGGTAGACCCGGTCGAACATGAACTTGCGCAGGCGCAGCATCGCCCCACCAACCGCATCGCTCTGCTCGATGTCGCCGGACGCGGACGTGCGCTCGACGATGTCCCGCACCAGCGTGTCGATCCGCGCCGAGCCGGTCGGCCCCAGCAACTCGATCTCGGCGGCGGGCAGGTCGTCGGGCCGCAGGATCCCGGCGCGCAGCGCGTCGTCGATGTCGTGGTTGATGTAGGCGACGCGGTCGACCAGCTTGACGATCCGGCCCTCCAGCGTCGCCGGCCGGTCCGAGCCGGTGTGGTTGAGGATGCCGTCACGCACCTCCTCGGTCAGGTTCAGCCCCTGGCCGTCTCGCTCCAGCACGTCGACCACCCGCAGCGAGTGGACGTTGTGCTTGAAGCCGTGCCCGCAACGGTCGCGCAGGGCGGCGTCGAGCGCATCCTCGCCGGTGTGGCCGAAGGGCGGATGACCGAGATCATGGCCCAACCCGATCGCCTCGGTCAGGTCCTCGTTGAGCCCCAACGCACGGGCGACGGTGCGGGCGATCCCGCAGGCCTCGAGCGTGTGGGTGAGGCGGGTTCGGTAGTGATCGCCCTCCGGGGCGATGAAGACCTGCGTCTTGTGCTTGAGGCGGCGGAACGCCTTCGAGTGGACGATCCGATCCCGGTCGCGCTGAAACGGGGTACGAAGCGGGCTGTCGGGCTCCGCGGTCTGCCGTTTGGCCGGGTAGGAAGGCGTCGCCAGGTCGGAGAGGAACTCGGCCTCCCAGGCTTTGACGCGGTCTTCGAACGTGGCCGTGAGAGACACCTGCCGATCATAAGGAGACGGGGAGGGACTTGGCGGAGCCTCCATGCTGTTGCTCCG